>WFYC01000053.1 GCA_015490295.1 Hydrogenimonas sp.
AGTATGCTCCGTCTTTGCAGAGGTTCTTTACATACGCGAAGATCTCCCTGCCGCTTTGAACTCTCTCCCATAGCAGTTTGAATATCGCTTTGGGCATATCGGGGTGGCGAAGAATCGAATGGGGCTTGTTTATAAGCTCCTCCTCCTTGTAGCCGGAGATATCTATAAACATCTTGTTTCCGTATATGATTCGACCCTTCAGGTCGGTTTTCGAGACGATGAAATCGTCCTCTTTGAGTCTCCGTTCCGTGGCAGTCGGCTGATGTCTGCTCATCTATGCACCTCCTTATGCTGTAAGATACGCCTATTTCGTCTTCTGATCTATCAGATTTTCGATAAACGCTTTTGTCTGATCGTAACTGTAGAGCTCTTTGAAGCCCTGTATGCGTCCGCCGCTTGCGTTCGGATGTCCGCCTCCTCCGGCGAGAGTGGCGGCGATTTCGCTTACGTCGGCTCTGTTGTTACTTCGTAAACTTATCGACCCGTTTGGAGAAATGTTTAGTATGAAATCGATATCGGGATTGGCGACGAGGAATGCGTTGCCGATGACCGATATGTTTGGGAGTGCATAGGTAAGTACGCCTCTTTTATCTCTGTAAGAGATTTTCAGATCCTCTTTTCTTGCTGTAAGAAGGTCGGTCAGGTACTCCGCGACCAGGTTGTCGAGCGTATTGTCGCTTCTGCCTTTCGAGAAAAATGCCTTTTTGATAGCGTGCATTTCGTTGTCGAGCCTGATGTGGGCGTCGCGTTCGTTTATTATCTTGTCGGCCGACTCTATAAGGTGAAATTTGTGTGCACGGTCGTGTTCGTCGAAGAGTGCTCTTCCGACCTCCCTCGAGGAGGCTACGGCACCCATGAGAACTTTGCCGAACTCGAACCCATCCTCCTCTTTGAGCCAGATGTCTATCGCGTTGATCGCGTCTACAATCTGTCCGTATCGCTCAATCTCTTTACACTCGAAGTTCTCGATGAGCCAGTCGTAGGTGATTTTGGTAGCACTCCTGGATGTATCGAGAAAGTACCACTCATACTTCTGTGCCGAATCGCTTCCGCTGGCGTGGTGGTCGAGAAGTTGAACCTCTATATTGATCCCTTTTTTGAAACTATGAAGCCTCTCTATCTGGTTCTCTATAAACTCGCACTGGGCCAAAGAGAGGTTCAGATCGGTTACGAGCAGCAAGATATCCTTCGCCGAATCGAGCAGCATCTGATCGAAAAAGATCTTGAGCCGGCCGTTTATCTCGTCTCCGTAGTTGCTGTTTTGAAAAGTTATCTTCTCGAAGCAGCGCGATGTCAGAAACTGGCACGCATAGCCGTCGAGGTCGGTATGTGAAAGGTGGTATACGCTTTGCGGTTTTTTCAATGTGGATCCTTTTTTTTAGTGAATAGTGAATAGTGAAAAATTTTGGTAAGCTGCTTATTGAGCGGATAGCTTTTTAGATAAGGGGGGAGCGAAGCGACCATCCTCAACTATTCGTCATTCACTATTCACTATTCACTAATTCAGATATCTATCTCCACGCTTCCGAGAACCTCGAACTTGGCATCGGGGTCTATTTCGGCGTGGCTTAGCACTATGATGTCGAGCCTGAAGCGCTCGAAGATTTCGGCGAGCGGTTTTCTCAGCATCGGGTCGACTATCAGGATGACCGGTGCGACACCTTTTTGAAGGACCTTCTGCGCCTCTTCGCTAATCCTTTCGACCACTTGGTTAATCTGCCCGACATTGAGCAGCAGTTGGCGTCCGGCTTCGCTCTCCTGCAGGTGGTCGAGGAGTCTCTGTTCGGTCTGGGTGTTTAGGGTGAGAAGCTTTATTCTACCCTCCTGATCTTTGTATAGCCCGGTTATAACTCTCGAAAGTCGTGCCCGTACCTGCTCGACTATAAGGTCGACACTTTTGGTATACTCCGCCACATCGGCTATCGTCTCGAGAATCGTGAGCATGTCTCTGATAGGCACACGCTCATGCAGCAGCTGTTTTAGAACCCGCTGGATAAGCCCAAGCGAGGCGACTTTGAGCGCATCCTCCACGACAACGGGGTAATCTTTCTTCACTTTGTCCAGCAGTGCCTGGACCTCCTGTCTCGTCAGAAGCTCTTCGGCATGCTTTTTTACCAGTTCGCTCATGTGGGTGGAGATAACGGTGGCCGGGTCTATTACCGTATACCCCTTTATGATCGCCTCCTCTTTTTTGTCGGCGTCTATCCATATGGCGTCGAGGCCGAATGCCGGCTCTTTGGTGTGTATCCCCTCTATCTCTTCGGTCGCCATTCCGCTGTTCATGGCCAGGAACTTGTCGGCATAGACTTCTCCGCTGCCGATTTCGACCCCTTTGAGGAGTATCTGGTATGTATTGGGCGGCAGTTGGAGGTTGTCTCTTATGCGCACCTGCGGCATCAGAAAGCCGTAGTCCATGGCGATCTTCCTGCGCATGCTCCTTATCCGCTCGAGAATATCACCGCCGCGGCTCGTGTCGGCGAGTTTTATGAGCTGGTAGCCGAGATCGAGTTCGAGCATCTCCACCTTCAAAATGTCTTCGAGTGCCGCCTCTTCCTCCTCTTTGGTAGGAGTCTTTCGCACCGGTGGAGTATCCTCTTCAGCCGCAGGTGCAGGCTCTCCGGGAGGTGATATGAGATGCTCCCGCATTCCCTGCCGTCTGATCATAAACCCCAAACCTACAAACAGAAGCCCTACAAACATCAGCGGCAGAGTCGGCAGGCCCGGTACAAGTGCAAACATAAAGAGAATGAAGCCGACGATGAAGAGGGTGCGGTACTCTTTTATGAGCTGGTTTACGGCCCCTTCGGCAAAGTTTTTCTCGTCATCCTTGCTGGCACGGGTAATTATGATACCTGTCGCAGTGGAGACGATGAGCGCCGGAATCTGGGAGACGAGTCCGTCGCCTATGGTAAGAAGCGTAAAGACCCTTGCGGAGTCCGAAAGGGCCATGTCATACTGGAACATCCCTATCAGAAATCCGCCTATGATGTTGATGATGGTTATGATTATGCCGGCTATCGCATCGCCTTTGACGAACTTGCTCGAACCGTCCATGGCACCGTAGAAACTGGCCTCCTGCAGGATCTCGGCACGCCTCTTTTTCGCTTCGGCTTCGTCGATGAGGCCTGCATTGAGATCGGCGTCTATAGCCATCTGTTTTCCCGGCATTGCATCGAGTGTGAATCTGGCCGCCACCTCTGCGACACGGGTCGCACCCTTCGTTACGACGATGAAGTTTATGATTACGATTATGCTAAAGACTATGATGCCGATTACGTAGTTTCCACCGACAACGAAATCCCCGAAACTCGTGATGATGTCGCTTACCGCTTCCGGCCCCTCGTGCCCTTTGCTCAATATCATTCTCGTCGTAGCGATGTTGAGCGAGAGTCGATAGAGGGTTATAAGCAGGATCATCGTGGGGAATGTCGTGAAGTCGGTAGGTTTTTCTATGAAGACGGAGATAAGTATCATGAGGACCGATATAGCTATCGAAACGGTTAGGAAAAAGTCGAGTACGCCGCTTGGAAGCGGAACGATGATTATCGCCATTATGGCGATAATCATCGCAACGATTGTCAGGTCTTTGGCATTTGCGATGGTTTCCAGAAACGGGATTGCGCGCTTTAGTAGTTTCGAGCGTGTCGCTTTAGCCAAAGAGTGAGCCTTATTTTTCGAGAATATCTTTTAGCGTCAGGTTCTCCAAAAAGCCGTCGATCTTGTTCTGCAGACGGTTCAGAAAGGGCCATATTATACACTGCATGCCGCGGTCGCTCGGACAGCTGCTTTGCGAAGGGGAACATTCGAATACCGCCGGAGATTTACCTTCCGCGGCATTTATCACCTCCATGATAGAGATATCTGAAAACTTTTTTTTGAGGGCAAAACCGCCTTTGGCTCCCTTGTAGGAGGTAAGAATTCCATGTTTAGCCAAACTTTGCAGGATTTTAGCGAGAAAACTTTTTGATATTCCAAGCTGCTTTGAGAGGGTGTCGACATCTTTAGGTTCGCCGCTCTCCCCGATAAGTGCCAGTGAAAGGAGCGCATATTCGCTCGCCCTGGTTAATAACATAGAAACTCCCATGTCGAATTGTTGAACCCATTCTATTCTAATTTATGTAAATTTTCGCTTTTTTTCCGAAGTTTGGAGCAGCAAGCCGGTATTGCGCAAGGTTATTATTTTATGTATAATTGCAGACTCCGATGCCGCGGCATAGGAAAATCAAACCAATCAGGAGGTCAGAGATGGCTTTGGATTCGGCTAAAAAGCTTGAAATCATCAAACAGTTCGGACGAGGCGAGGGCGATACGGGCTCTCCGGAAGTACAGGTGGCTCTTCTTACCGAGCGTATCAAATACCTTACGGAGCACCTTAAAGAGAACAAAAAAGACCACTCTTCACGACTGGGACTTTTGAAGCTGGTAGGACAGCGAAAGCGACTGCTGAGGTATCTCAAAAGAAAGAACTACGAAAGCTATTCGAAACTCATTTCCGCTCTGGGAATACGCGACAAATAGTTTTTCCGCCGGTGCCCGTTACATATGTAGCGAAGCCGGCAGCTACACTCTCCAGTCAAACCCAATAAAGCCTGAAAATGCGGCTCAGTCCGCCATTTTATTCAGTTTTCTGAGGATTTTTACAAAAAAACTTCTGTACGGGTCTTGTAACAATAATACTCTCATTTCATACTCTGTATTGCAACCCTCCGCATCGCCGTTAAGGAGCAACTTGTGACAGATCGTGGAAGGATGTTCGTCTGTGAACCCCGCAGCAGCGTCCCCAGCCACTGAAAGGCTGAAACGGGGTATCGCTCTTCGACGGCAGTTCATGCACCTTACTCAGATTTTGGTCGGGAAGATTATGGCCGTGCCAGATCAACTATCTTTTGCGACCATGCCTGAAAAAGTGCAGTTCTGTTTTGAGTCGGTGGGGTTCGAACCATCTTTTGTTTTTTTGTATACTCTCGACGCTCTTTATCGAATTATTTCGAATAGAATCGGTTGTTGATATTGCTTTTACATTACATGTTTATATAAATAAACTTGACAGCTAGGCACTCAATTTAGTAT
>WFYC01000054.1 GCA_015490295.1 Hydrogenimonas sp.
CGTAAATCGCTTTTTCATGGTCTAATCCTCCGTTAGTAGGGATATTATAGACTAACTTTGGTTCTGGCCTGAAATTCGGGGAGCAGGTCAATTTTTAGTGTTCCAATATTGGCGACAATTATGAATTTACCGTTTGTTGATTTTATACTAATTTTGATTTGGATAATAGTGTCACTTTATATAGCTCTTGGTGCTGAACATTTTTTACAGAGACCAAGAATGACAATAATATCCCAAATTATACTCCACATATCAATAGTGTTTTTATTATTAGTACTGTTTCGTTGTATCCAAGAAAAAATAGTTCTCATATATCTCAGTTTATTGCTTCTATTTGAACCTTATATTATGTACTTGTATCTTGAGTATCAAAAAGTAAAAAAATCAAATACATTAAAAAATAAAAACCCTAAATTGGTTCCACTATCCATTGTAACCATAGTTATAGCAATAATGTTTCTGATCACAGGTGCAAAGGATGAGTGGAGAGACCTAAACAGCAGTGACTCACTAAATGACATCACCTGTAATCTGCTTCTAAATAAGATTTATCTCTTCGATAACAAAAAGATGGTCGATATCGATATCAAGGGCTTTGAGAGATCGGACCGATGCCTAAGCAAATTGAGGGGTGACTCTTTTACTCTGGACAATAACGGTACGAAGGTGATCCTTTCCGACGCAAACAGGCTTTACTTCAAGCCTATGGATGAAAATCTAACATGTGTATATGCAGTTAACAAAATCCAATATAAGGGTAAAGAGAAGTATAGCCTGTTCGATGTGGGAAAGCTTGTAAAAGAGTAGTTCTCGAGCTTTCTTTGAGGCAGTAAAAGCGATATAATGGCACATCAAGATTAATAACTGACCTTACGCACCTATGACACCTCTGAGCAAAAGAGAAAGCGTTAGATGCAAGGCGGAAGTTCTCCGGCGTAGCCGAAGCTACGGTGGAGGTTTTCCAACGAAGCAGATGATGCTTTATCTTTTTGTCCCTTTAGGGATGGCATAATTTGCACACAATTTCCGCGTTAGGAAGATTTGAAGCTACCGGTAGCTCCTGCATCTTCCTGCCTTGAACTTGGATGCAACTTATGCCACTCAGAGATGTCATAGGTGTGTAAGGTCAGTTAAAGAAGTGCAAGTGGACGAAAAAGAGCTTTACGATACTACAATGGACCATATGATGAACCCGCGCAACTACGGCAAGCTCGACGATGCCGACGCGGTGGGCATAGGCAAAAACCCGCAAAACGGGGAGATGGTTATTGTCTATCTGAAGATTTCCGACGGTAAAATAGAAGATATAAAGTTTCAGGCGAAGGCGTGTATGACTACCGTTATAGCGGGCTCCATCTTTACTCAGACTGTAAAAGGGGCTTCGGTCGAAGAGGGTAGGGAGCTCACTTCAATCATGCTGGAGAAGCTCGATCTCATGCCGCCCGAAGAGGCGGCCTGTTCGGAGATGGTGGCAGAGGCGTTTTTGGCGGCGCTGGATCATTACGAGGTCAAGAAGAGCGATCCCGACGCTCCGCCTCCTACGAGGATGATAACCAAAGCGTGCGCGGTAGAAAATGGTGAAAAAGAGAGGGATGAAGATGGCTAAGAGACTATTTACATCGATTCACGAGGGATGGCTGAGGCTGCTTTTTGCCTCGTTTGCGGTAAGAGACAGGGAGTTCGGCGAGAGGCTTTATGACTTCTCCGAGATTCTCTACAGACATCTGCGTTTCATAGAGTCCGTATATGTAAAAAAGGGCATAGAGTACAGTTATGAGCGGCCCGCTATAGAGCTCGGCTTCAAAACCGAAGGCGAGGCCGCCCTCTTTTGTGACGAGGCGCTGGGGCGCATAGAGTCGCAGCTCGGTCCGAGTGCGGACCCCCTCGCAAACAGGATGATAAGCGATCTCGGCTACATACGCACCGTTTTAAAAAAAGAGAGCGAAAGAGAGGCCGAGGTTACCGCTTTCGACAAGTCTTTGAAACTCGACGGCAGGGAGCTCGACAAGAGCTCTCTGGATGCGCTTGTGATGTTTCTGTTCGAAGAGAGTTACAAGGAGTATGAGCTTATCGTCATCTACTCGTACGCCCAGACTCAGGTGGAGGACAAGAGGGTGGCCGAGATCTTCCAGATACTGATAGACGAGTCCAAGTTCCACCTGAAGTCTTTCGCGCTTATGATGGCGAAGATGGGTATTTTGGCGGTTCCGAGGATGGTGACACAGGAGATCTACCGCTTCGAGTCTCTGAAGAGGTTTCTTGAAAGCGGCATAGAGGAGGAGCTGGGAGCCAAGGAGCAGTGCAGGGCTTTGGCCGAGGCTGTCGACGACGAGGAGCTGAGCTCATTTTTCGATTTCATAAATTTTCAGGAAGATTACCATATAGCGCTCATGAAAGAGGCGCTCGAGAGGATATAGATTGGCCAAAAAGCATATAACAAACACCGTTTCGCAACTCTTCGGAAAGTTCGCCGACCACGAGTTTCCATCCAAAATACAGTCGTTCATAAACCACGCCTATGTAAATCTGCTGGGGCTCGACATGAGCGAGTTCGCTCCCCCTTCGACCTACCCGACACTGAACAAACTCTTTACAAGGGAGCTTAAAAAGCCCCGCCCGATCGACCAGAGGGCTGGGGCACTCATTTCGCCGGTAGACGCTTACGTAACCGAGTGCGGGAAGCTGAAAAGAGATATCTCTATGCAGATAAAAGGGATGGAGTACAGCATAGACGACCTTCTGTCGCTCCAATACGGCAAAGAGGCGAAAAAGCTCTATGACGGTACATATATAAACCTCTATCTCTCACCCAAAGATTACCACCGCTACCATATGCCCTACAAGCTGCGTATAGCCTCCATTCTGCACCGGCCGGGCAAGCTCTACCCGGTCAACTTTCCGTCGCTCAGGCGCCGAAAGGAGCTGTTCGTAGAGAACGAGAGGGTCATACTGGAGTGTTTCACCGAAAACGGCGGGCGGATGTTCATAGTTTTGGTCGGGGCTTTGAATGTGGGAAAGATGACGATAGCTTTCGATCACCGAATAAAGACAAACGCAGACAGATACGAGCCCACCTTCTACAGCTACGACAAAAAGCCGATGTGGCTCTACAAGGGCGATCTGCTCGGGATGTTCATGATGGGCTCTACGGTGCTGCTTTTTGCCGAGCCGGGGCTCATGGATGTGAGGACAAACGACCGGACACACGTGCGCTTCGGGCAGAAGATCGCACATATAAACGAGTAGAGAGGAGACAGAGACGGGAAAAAGGCTTTTTGCAGCTGCCGCCGCACTTTTTGGGATACTCTTTTTCTTCTCCTGCTACGGTACAGAACCGACGATAGATGGAGCGGGTCACGGCCTCTTCATGAAAGAGACGGAGGTTGACGGCCAGCTGAGAAGGTACGCTGTTTTTATACCTTCAGATCTCGAGATCGAAGCCAGAGCGCTGATATTTTCGCTTCACGGCGGCGGAGTATATATAGAAGATATGACAGGCCAAAGCGGTCACAAAAGTCCGTACAAACTCTGGATGGAGATAGCCGAACGCGAAAGGTTTATAGTAGTTCTACCCCTAAGGGCTCAATGGCGCCTACGGAAAACCGACATGGAACGACTGCAGAGGTGATGCCACGGTCAATTCCGTGGCGGACTATCTGAAGTTTTTGACAAATCTTATCGACGAGATTGCGCAAAAGTATCCGGTAGATAGAAAAAGGGTCTACGCCTCAGGCATCTGCAACGGCGGTTTTGTGGCGCTAAGGCTCGGTGTGGAGGCTCCCGAAAAGTTTGCGGCGGTAGCGGCGATAGCCGCCATGCCGGCAGTCTTCAAGTAGCGGCCGCCACAGGTGCCCATCCCTGTTCTCTTTATGAACGGTACGGCAGTCAGAAACATGCCTTACAGCGGCGGAACGATCTTGAATCCGCCCAAAGTGGACCACAAACCGTGCTCTCCACAGAAGAGTCTGTTCAGATTTTCACTACACTCGACGCTACTGCCGCTCAGCCGCAGATCTATCTCTTTGCCGACCATTATCCCAACGATGGAGGAAGGGTAACGCGCTACAGGAATGCAGGAGGCAGAGAGGGGACCGAAATCATTTTTACAAAGTAGAAGGGGGAGGCCACTCGGTACCGAGTAAAAGAGCGATACTCGGCTATCTACGAGTACTATTTAGCAAGCAGAACCACGATATAGAGGCTGTCGAAGAGATATGGTCTTTTTTTAAAAGGTACTAGCGCTTCTGTTTGAGGTGTGTCTCCACATACCTTGCGACACCCATCAATGTTTCATCGTCATACTTCACACCCCAGCCGGGCATGTCATCTTTTTGAGAGCCCCAGTGTTTACCGCCATATTTCGCAAAGAGGAATATCTGTTTTTCGGTAAGCAATATTTTGGTCAGGTCATATGGGAAGATAGACTTTTCTGGGTTGTAGGTGGCGACGCCGTTGCCTTTTCCCTCTTTGCCATGGCAGTATGCGCAGTTTCTGAAAAAGATCTTTTTTCCTCTTTTAAGAGCCTTGGCACTCAGTTTTGAAGAGTCGTAGTTTAACTCTTCTACCTTTTTGTGGCTCTCTTTTGCGAATCTGTTATAGAGATAATGTGCAACCGCTTTCAAAGAGTCGTCATCGTAGACACCCTCCCATGCGGGCATACCGGTTGTTACCGCACCCCAGTGAAAAGTTCCCTTCTTGGCGACTTGGAAGATCTGCTCTTCACTTAGTATAGATTTTGTAAGGTCTCTAGGCTGTACGTTGAACCCTCCCTGCTTCAATCCGGTTCCATCCTTGCCGTGACAGCCTGCACAGGTCTGGTTGAATATCTCTTTACCTTTATTCATTATATCGCTTTTCGTACTATCCGCAGTAACTATAGAGATAAGCAGGGATGCGGCAGCTAAAACTCTTATCATTTTATCTTTCCTTTCAGGTTTTGAATTTATTCAATTTTTCGTTCAGCTCATTTACCACGTTGAGCATTTTGTCCGAAACATCGCTTATCTCGTGCAGCAGATCCCGCGATTTTGTCGACTCTTTTGAAAGAATTTCGATCTGTTCTATTATGCTTCCTGTCTGTTTGGCTACCTCTATTGAGTCGTCGACGGTCTTCTCTATGAATTCGGTAGTTTCGTTCATTATGGCAGACATGCTCTGCATATTCTGCTGGACGTCGTTGGATATATCAGCCAGATTCTGCGTGTTTGCTACGTTTCCGTTTATCTCTCCACTTGCATCGGCCACCGCCTGTATAATAGTGTTAACTGTCGTATTTATCTCAAGGATACTTTTTTGCGTTCGCTCCGCAAGCTTTCGAACTTCGTCGGCAACTACCGCGAAGCCGCGCCCGTGTTCGCCGGCTCTTGCAGCTTCTATGGCTGCGTTTAGCGCCAGCAGGTTGGTCTGATCCGCGATATCTTCGATCACCTGAAGAACAGATTTTACATCCTGTACGCTGGAGAGGAGGGTATTGAGCCGTTCTGCCAACTCAGCCTCTCTATGGGCGTTTTGCTGGATCTCTTCAACCATTCCGGTTATCTGCCTGTGTACATCCTGCAGGGTATTGTTTACCTTCTGCACATCTTTTCTGGTGTCGTTGGCATCTTCTATATTGCTCTCGAGGCTTTTCTTTACATCGGAACTGGTTTCGGTGATATTTGAAAGCATATCGGCTTCATGACGCATTATCTCTTCAAAACGGCGTTTCACTTCGTTAAGATGTTCGGAGATCGCCATATTTTCCGAGCCGGACTCCTTTGCTTCGGATATCACTTCATGAACCAGTCTGAGGAAGCGGTTTATGTAGTGGCTCGCTATGCCTATCTCGTCGTTGGTATCAATCTTCAGCTCTCTTGTAAGGTCTCCGTCACCGCTGCTGAGCTCTTTGGTGGTTACGGTAAGCTGTCTTATCGGTTTTAGAATAGATCTGGCGAGAAACGGCATCACGATCAAAACGAGAGCAATTATGATTATAAGAAGTGTGACAACCTGCATCCTCATGGTGCTTCTAACATCTTTCGCCTCTTCATTCAATCTCTTTGACAGCTCTTGAGTGAGTGAGGTTATCTGCCCGAGCACCGTAAATATGTTATCTCTTTCTCCATAAAGCTCTCTTAGATGAGTTATATAACTTTTGAATCCTTTGTCATATTGTGTAAGCTGAGAGAAAATTTCAGATACTAGTTGCTTGTTTTGTGGCTCTTTTCTAACCTTTCTTTTCAGGTAGAGGGTGTAGTTCAGGAGCTCTTCTAGCTCCGAAAAGACTCTCTTTTCGCCCTCGTCCGTCAATAAAAAGGAGTCGTCCATCTCCTTGATACGAAGATTTTTCAACATATCCCTCAGATTGTTTGCTGCCGAAGACATCACTACGCTGTTGCGAATCTGCCTGATCGATGCACTGTTTTGAACCAGTTCGACGGTAACCGTATCTATCTTTTGGCTTAACTCTTGAATCTTTTTGCTTACGATTGAAGAGAGATTTTCAAGATCGACATTCGATTTTTTGGTACTCTCCAGCGTATTTTTGAATAGCTGTAGCTCCTCTTTCAGTTTTCTTGCCAGAGTACCGATTTTTTTAGCTTTTGCGCCGATTTCACCTCCGTTGCTGATTTTCTCCAGTTCCCTACTTACCCTGTCCATAATCACGGCACTTTTGATAGCCGTTTCGGCTTTGGATGAATCCTTCTCCCATAGCAGTTTGTTGAGATTCTCCATATTGTCGTTTAGCGTGGTGTTTATCTGCGTGGCCAACGAAGCCTGTTTGTCGATCTTCTCTATTATGGAGTTTTTATACTGGAATACAGCGTAAAAACAGAGCATCAGCAGTATGATGAAGATTGTAAGCATATATATTTTCGATTTAATTGTAATATTTTTTAGCATTCTCTTTTTAGTCCTCTCTTCTTTTATAACTGATTTTACGCAAATTCCGGGCAAAGCCCGTAATTTGGCAGGGCCTGACCGGCCCTACACCCCCTAAAGCTTCGAAATCTTAGATTTCGAGATGATTTTTGCGCATTTTACGTGAAATCAGTTTATAAGAGTCTCTCTACCGCCGAGGCTTGAATCCGGGTTCGGCCGGCTTTCAAAAAATCTGAAACTTTACCAGCTTTTTTGAAATCCGGCCCTGTATGCACCGGATGTGCATACAGGATTCGATTCTCATTTTTCCACGTCGATTGTGAGGTGCATATTTGGATGAATCGCACACTCCACCTCTACCTTGCCCGGTTTTTTCATAGTTACGACGACATCCTGACCAGGTTTTTGCATGCCGATGTCAAATTCGTCCGCTTCACTGTCACTGAAGGCATTGTGGGCGAATCCGTCGTCGTTTTTAAAGATTATTCTGTCACCTGCTTTCACCTTCAGTTGGTTTGGATGGAAAGTTTTGTTCTTCTGTACAACCACCCAATCTTTGGCGTATATAGATGTGCTAATCGCCGCCGTGAACAAAAATAACGTAACTATCTTTTTCATACTCTGTTCTCCTTCTCTTTTACTGCTTTAATGCGGGAATTTCGAGGGAGCAGTAATATTCATAGGCTCACCTTCGAGGGTTTTAAGAAAATCGACAATAAGTCTGATTTCATCCGGCGTCAAACCTCTGTCTACGACAAGCGGAGAGAGATTCTTGCTGTTTGGGAAACGCCCACCGTTACCGCATACTGCCGTAGCCTCTTCAAGAGTCTTGATCGAACCGTCGTGAAAATATGGAGCCGTAAGGGTCACATCGCGAAGAGTAGGTGTCTTGAACGCATGGAACCATGCGGCACGTTTTTTCAGTTTGTAGCGTCCTATATCGCTGTCGCCGAGACCAAGGTTATGGAAGCTTCCATCCGTAAAGTTGAATCCGTCGTGGCAGTTGTTGCACTTACCCTTTCCAGTAAAGAGGGCGAAACCCTTTTTCGCATTCTCGCTGATTGCGTTTTCATCCCCTTTGGCATATCTATCGAAGGGTGCTTCCGTCGAGACTACGGTCCTTTCAAAAGTGGCGATCGCTTTTGCTATCGTATCTTTTGTGATTCCTTCACCCGGATATGCCTTTTCAAAGAGCTCTCTGTACCCTTTTATCCCGTTTAGCCTCTCTACAAGTTTGTCCAGATCCATATCCATCTCCACATCGGCCTGGATAGGTCCCAGTGCCTGCTCCTCAAGCGATTTGGCACGTCCGTCCCAGAACTGGTGGCGCTGATATGCCGTGTTTAATACGGTAGGTGAGTTTCTCGGCCCCTGCCGTCCTTCTACTCCTATCGCTTTGGGTTGGCCGTCGCTCCATCCAAGGCTCGGGTTGTGGCATGTGGCGCACGATACGGTATTGTCTCGTGAAAGTCGTGTATCGAAATAGAGGAATTTTCCAAGCTCTATCCTCTCGGGCGTTATCTGGTTGTTCTTAGGTGCCGGCACCTTATCGGGCCTGATCCATTTGCTCATATCCTCTTTGGCCGCAACCGAAGTACTCAGTAGTGCAGCCATAAGGCTTCCGGTCAAAACAGCGCCGAAACTGCCGAAATCTCTCATAGTTACTCCTTGTTTGCAATAATATATTTTCACAATGGCAAGATTCGAAACAGTTCATAAAATTTTATGATCCTATTCGGCTCGATATATCTTCCCATTGCAACTTACATGGTAAAATCGTCGAAAATAAATTTAATTAAAGGGGTGACATGAAAAAAAATATTATTTTTTCAGTTTGTGCAGCGGCAGCGTTGGCCACGGGGATTCATGCTGAGAGTTCACTTGCGGAAGCCGTAAAAAACGGCAAGGTAAATGGAAATATAAAGTATTACTACATAAATACGCACAAAGAGAAAAGCAGCGGCAACTCAACCTCATTTGCGAACTCTATAGGCGGTAAGCTTACATATACAACAGGCAAATGGGAAGGTTTGGATGCGACCGTAACGTTCATGACTACGCAGCCGTTCGCACTGCCGAACAATGTCGATACATCCATCATAGGGCGCGACAATGCCGTAAAAGCGGGCCAGGCTCCCGGCAGTGTAGCCGGACAGAAGGGTTTTTCCGTACTGGGTGAAGCGTATCTCAGCTACAGCCGCGACAACTTCAGTTTCTGGGGCGGCCGTAAGGTTATAAAGACTCCCCTAATAAACGCTAAAGAGGTCAGGATGCTTCCTTCCGCAGTAAAGGGAGCACACGCAAGTATGAATCTGGAAGGCGGATTCAGAGTGGGTCTGGCATACCTGGACGCTTTCAAGCATAGGACGTCTTCGGAGTTCGACAATATCGTAAAACACGCTCTGGGGGACAAAACGAAAGAGATCACGGGAAACGAAAGCGGTGTGGTGGTTCCGGTATGCCTCTCCTGGAAAGGTGAGAAAAACGCGATAAAGGTGATAGACTACTACTCTCCCGACTTCATGAACTCCATATATGCAGACTGGAACTACCGCCACAAACACAGTGATGAGCTCTCCTACGCCTTCGCTCTGCAGACCATAATGCAAGACTCGGTAGGCAATGCCGACGACAATCTGGCGAAGGTAGGTTCGGTAACTGGCGGAAAAGCCATAAAGACGCGTGCGGGTGCCGCGAAGTTGACGGTAAACTATACAAGCATGGCGCTCAGCGCCGCATATTCGAAGGTTTTGAAAGATGACGGTTATCACGACTCGCTGGTGCTGCCCTGGGACGGAACACCTCTTTATACCAACATGATTACGGCGAACAACCTCTTCCTTTCAAACTACGGAAAGGCTCTCGGAGCGGATTCGGCGTATATAGGCGGTACAGATGGTATAAAGATCGCTTACAGGCAGGATTTCGGTGCATTCGGCTTCAGCGGCTACAGCATGACACTCAGCTCCGCATGGTTCGACAACGACCGCTTCGCGAAAACACAAAACGATCTGAATGCGGTGCTTGCTTATGCGGATGAGGGATTCTCGATAGCACTGAAAGGAATATGGGTAAGAAACAGTGCCGGTGCGGAGGCAGACGGAACGATCTCACAGACACCGATTCTGCATCAGTACAGAATCATAGCGAACTACAAGTTCTAAAAGACTTTCCCCCGAACGGGGGATAGGCCTTTTTTAGACCGGCTCTACGGTATCGTCGTATCCGTCGAGTCTCATCTTCTCTTCCAGTGACACCTTCTGAAAAACCTTTTCCCGCCCCGGTAGCTCCTGCCTGACTATGAAGAGTTCTCCGAACACCTGCCGTGTACGCAGCACATGCTCATCCAGTTCAAGCTTCTCGTTGTTATAGTGTGCATCTTCGGGAACAACAAGGTCGCACAGGTAGTCGTAGTAGCTCTCTCTTAAAACTTCGTACTGATCATGCGATTTTGTGCAGTCGAAGTATCCCAGTTTCACGTTTTGAAGAGCAAACGACTCTTCTGCTTCTCCGCTAAGATCCCAGTACGCCTCACCTACCTCTGTACGCACGAAGAAAATATCGCCGATTTTCGATTTTTCCAGAAGTTTCAGCTTCTTATCAACATCTATATTTTGAAGTGTTATGTCATCCAAAGAGATCTCGACCTCTTCCAGTCCGTCAGCATCCAGAGTTATCGATGCACTCTCAGGATCTAAAGCGGTAAGTGTTTGTGAAGAGTCGAGTTCATCCAGCTCTCCGCTTTCAATATAAGCGTTTATATTTTCAAAAAGCCCTGCGATATTCTCTTGGTCGAAATCTGTATCGGCGTCTATCTCCAGACCCTCTATTTCGAGACGATTCAGCCTATATAACCCGATCTTTTTCCCTTCGGCTTCGATATGAAGTTTGAATGCCATCTGCATCTCCTTCTTCGTGAATTATTGACAATTATATCGCATATAAGTAACTGATTTTACGCAAAAAGCGTAAAATCGTCTCGAAATCTTGGATTTTGAAGCTTCAGGGGGTTGTAGGGCCGTCCAGGCCCTGCCGAATTGCGGGCTTAGCCCGGAATTTGCGTAACATCAGTAAGCAAAGGGAAGTGTGACTTATGTCATGGAAAAAGTATGTCTAAGTCTGTTTAGGCAAGAGCGCCATCAAAGAGGGCATAAAGTGTCAGACGTTGAACCTGAAGTGCATCACATCGCCGTCGTTGACGACATAATCTTTCCCTTCCAGGCGCATCTTTCCGGCCTCTTTTGCACCCTGGTCACCGCCGTATTTGATAAAATCTTCATAAGCTATGACTTCGGCGCGGATGAACCCTTTTTCAAAGTCGTTGTGGATGACGCCGGCAGCCTTCGGAGCTTTCCACCCTTTGTGGATCGTCCATGCCCGTACCTCTTTGACGCCTGCGGTGAAGTAGCTTATGAGACCGAGCCTCTCGAAAGAGGTGCGGATAATCTTGTCGAGGCCGGACTCTTCTATCCCAAGCTCTTCAAGAAACTCTGCAGCCTCTTCGTCTTCCAACTGTACCAGCTCCTCTTCGATCTTTGCACAGAGCTTTATGACATCTGCACCAACCTCTGCAGCGTGTTTTTTGACAGCTTCTACATATTTATTGTCTTCCAAGAGTCCTTCTTCGTCTACATTGGCTCCGTAGATTATGGGTTTGTTGCTTAGGAACCTGAGATCTCTGTCCAACTGGATGAAGTTTTCATCTTCTCGCTTTTCAAAGGTGCTGACCGGTTTTATCTCCTCGAGATGCTTCATAAGCTCTTCGGCGACCTCAAGCTGCGCACGTACCTTTTTGTCACCTGTTTTGGCCTGGCGTGACAAACGCTCTATTTTTTTCTCGAGCTGCTGGATGTCGGCGAATATCAGCTCGCTCTCTATGATCTCGATATCGCGCAGCGGATCGATGCTCCCTTCTACATGGGTAATATTGCCGTCTTCGAAGCAGCGTACCATGTGCAAAATCAGTTCGGTTTCGCGAATATTGCTTAGAAACTGGTTACCCAGCCCTTCGCCTTTGCTCGCACCCTTCACCAGACCCGCAATGTCGACAAAGTCGATGGTACTGTGCTGGATACGCTCGGGATTTACGATCTTCGCCAGTTCGTCCAGCCTCTTATCGGGTACCGGAACGACCGCTTTGTTCGGTTCGATCGTGCAGAAAGGGTAGTTTGCGGACTCGGCGTTCTGTGCTTTCGTAAGTGCGTTGAATGTGGTCGATTTGCCGACATTTGGCAGACCGACGATCCCTACGGGAAGACCCATTTTCGGACTCCTTTTTGTATCGTTGCCATCAGCTTCTGGCGTGGTTAATTTGAATCGGAGTATATCAGGATAGCGGGATAAAATCAACAAAAGAGCTCTCTGCTCTCCTGCTTTTGTGGAAAAAACGGAGGAGATGCTATAGTCTTGGGAGATCGACCGATTTCGGCAGAAGAGATAGTTTTAAAAAGAGAGAAATCCAAGATAGATCCAAAAAACCTGATGGCCGTAAAGCGTGCTACGATCTCTTTGATAAGGACTGCCATATCGTTGATAGTTCTGGGCTTCGTTGTAGAAAAGTTTGAACTTTTTAAATATCATTGCTCTGGAGCTTGCAGGAAAGGTCAACGAAAAAGTCCCGCAGTTTGCACACATCTCCTTCTACAGCTGCCTTGGAATCTCCATAGTCGTGTTGGGATTATTCTGGCGCTATTTACCTACAGGTACTATATCAGGTGGATCGAACATCTTGAGCATGGAGAGCTCGATACGGACAAGAAGATCTACTTTCTCCTCTCCCTCTTTGTTGGGGTCATCGGTTTTTTGTTTTTGGCCAGTATGGTCATGCTGTGAGACTTGGAATCTGAATCCTACTGGAGTGGCTTGCGTTAAACAGCCTGTAAGAAACGCTTTTGCAGCTCCTTTTCCAACTCCTGCGCCGCTTTTTGAAGAGCTCTGGTGCCACTCTCTTCCGACTCCCCCCGAACTATGTAGCTCTGTATGGAGATGGGAGATTCGTACCGTTTATGGAGTGCCAGCTCCAGTTTCGCTTCGAATATATGTTTTTGCGCTCTCTTTTTGTGAGTGAGCTCGCCTTTGACGGTGATGCAGAGAGTATTGCTATGCGCTTCCGAATCATTCATATATAGCATTCTCTCTTTTTGGAGTACTTTTTCTACTGCTTCGGCAAAAAATTTCATTGCAGGAGTCGATACCGGTTCTATACAGAACTTTAGCCTTCTTTTAAGCCTGCCGGCAGTCCTGTCGAAGTAGGGGATGCCTCTCTCCACCCTTTCGGCTATAGGAGCCGGAAAAGGGGTTACGTAGTTTGAAAAGAGATATTCGGGAAGCAGTGCTACCATCTTTTTGAAAGAGTCTTTTGCGATTATATAGCGCTCTATCACACTCTGTTTGCGTGAGGAGTGCCATCTCTCCTCAATCGGAACCAGTCTTCGCAGAAGATCTCTTTTAAGCGGCTTTGATAGCTCTGCGCGTCTGACTTTTACAAGCAGGATAACCGTACCGTCTTTCCGGGTATGCGATTTCAAAACGGTGTATTTGGAAAGAGGAAAGCTTTTTAAGAGTCTTTTCGCTTTACCGATCTCCTCTTTTGAGAGATATCTGAATAGTCGTTTGCGTGTATCGATGTCGGAATCTATTTCTGCCATGAATTCGGACCAGACTCTTCGGTTCAGATCTAAGACCGCCCTCTCTTTTGCCTCCTGTTCGCTGCTCCCCTCTCCGAGTCCGAAAAAAGCACTCCCGTCGTTTTGCGGCAGTTCGATCCTGTAACTGCTGAGAGCCGTTTCCACCGCTCTGTGTTCGGTGTTAGACGTTGGCTGCGGTTTGAGTGAAACTCTATTGTGGATGCATCCGCCAAAAAGCAGCATCACTGTCAACGCGGTCGATATTGCTCTATATCCAATCATCTCGATCCCGATAAAATTCGATGCCCGGCAAAAGTAGGTCGCGACCGGGCTGCTTTGCTTGTAAAACTATCGGCGATAAATCGTTTTTTATTACCGCACCCTTCAGGGAGAGCGATACGCAGCGACCTGCAAGCGAAAAAATTTTCGAATTGGCTATGGCCGGTCCTTCAGCTTTTTTCATGCACATCTCACCACGTCTCGTTCTCTCAAAAATTCAGTATATTGGTTGGTGCGGTAATAAAAGCCTGTCGGCGTCACTTTTGAAACGGTGTCGATCCCGTTTATGCAGATGTTTACGATACAATTTGGGAAAAAATAGTGACGGGAGAGCTCTATGGATGATGAGTGGGTGAGAATGGGACTTCTGCTGGCGGTGGTTGTCGTCATGATCGTTGTACTGAAGTCTCCGAAAAAGAGGAAAAAGGGCGAGTAGAAGGGGCGAAAAGTGCTCCTTCTATCCGCTCTTATGAGTTTTTATCTTTCAAATTCTGTTTGATGATCTGCTCGAACCACTTTATAGTCATACGCACGCCTGCACCGCTGGCACCTGCCTGGTTGTAGCCCCACGCCTTCTCAACATATGCCGGTCCGGCTATATCCAGGTGCAGCCACTTGTGCTTGTACTCTTTTTCTATGAAATGGTCGAGGAACAGGGCTGCCGTCAGTGCTCCGCCGTAGCGTGTGGATGAGATGTTGCATACATCGGCTATGTCGCTTTTTATCAGCTTTTTCAGGTAGCGGTTGAACGGAAGTGTACCGGTAAGCTCTCCGGCGTTCGATGCGGCTTTCGAGAAGCTGTGTTTAAGAGCTCTGTCGTGCCCCATCAGACCGGTAGTATACTCTCCCAGAGCCACGACGCACGCTCCCGTAAGGGTCGCGAAGTCGAGCAGGTAGTCGGGCTCCACCTTCTCCTGTGCGTAGCAGAGGCAGTCCGCGAGTACCAGGCGCCCCTCCGCATCGGTGTTGCGTATCTCTATGGTTTTGCCGTTTTTAGCCCTTAAAACGTCGTCCGGCTTGTAGGCGTTCCCGCCTATCATATTTTCGGTCGCACCCACTATTCCGTGCACCTCTATCGGTAGTTTCAACTCGCTTACCGCTTTTATAATGCCGAGCACGGCACAGGCACCCGCTTTGTCGGATTTCATAGTCACCATATACTCGGCCGGCTTCAGGCTCAGTCCGCCGCTGTCGTAGGTAAGACCCTTGCCCACAAGCGCTATTTTGTAAAGAGGGTTTTGCGGTCTGTATGATAGATGGACCAGTCGCGGAGGGTGGTCGCTTGCACGGCTGACCGCCAGAAACGCTCCCATGTTTTCGGCTTCTATACCCTTTTCATCCAGAACGATACAGTCGAGGCCGTTCTCCTCCGCCAGAGATACAGCTTTGAGCGCCAGCATCTCCGGTGTCATATCGTCCGGCGGGGTATTTACCAGGTTTCTTACATAGTTTGTGGCTCTTGCAACGGTAACGGACGATTCGACATATCCTGACGCCTTGTCGGCATCGATGCTTTTGGAGTTGAAATCTTCTATGCTGATCGTCACTCTCTTGACCGGATGTTTTGACTTTTCCGTTTTGTATTCGTCGTAATCGTAATCTCCAAATACCATACCCTCGGTCATGGCTTTTATATTCTGCGCAGAACATTTGCCAAGGTAGAGGCCTGTTTTGAGATGTTCGGCTTTCGTCTTTCTGGCCGCACGAAGCGCCGCCGCGAAAGCGCTGCGTATATCGTCGTGGTGGAGTGAATCGGAACCTACATAGAGCCTCTTTTTCTCCGGCAGCAGGCATGTTTCGTCCTGCGCACCTTCAAACCCGGCCGACTCCAGCAGATCTCTATCTTCGATCCAGTGATGGTCGAAATCTTTGGCGATTACACATACAATCTCCAGATCCGCGGATATTTCACTTCTCGGCTTTTGTGATATTTCTATTTGCATTTCTTATCTCCCTCTTTTTGATTATACTGTTTTCAAAGCTCTTGAAGGCGTATGTGACGCCTAAGAAGAGCACAACGGCCAGCGGTAGAGCGAAGTACCAGTGCTCTTTCGAGTACTCCACTATTTTAAGTATCTCCTCTCCGAAGATATAGGCGAGCACAATGGTTATGGCCGCCCACACCTGCGCGCTGATAAAGTTTATAAGTGCGAACTTCCTCGCATCGTAGCGTGTAAGGCCTATGCTCATAGGAATTATTGTTCTCAATCCGTAGAGGTATCTCTGTATGAATATGATGGGCCAGCCGTACTTCTTCAACAGAAGGTGCGCTATCGCGAACTTTCTGCGATGTTTGTGCATATATTTGTGAATGAACCTTTTGTTGTAGCGCCCTATGTAGAAGTATATCTGATCACCCGTAAAGCCTCCCAGACCCGCAATGAGTATGGCCAGGGCCATATTCATGTCGCCCGTATGGACCATGGTTCCGGCCATGATGAGCCCCAGCTCCCCTTCCATGACGCTCCACAGAAAGAGGATTATATACCCGTACTCCTTCAGGGCATCTATCAGAAACTGTTCCATCTGCCCTCTCTAATCGAAGTGTAAAAGATCTTTGGCCTGAATCATATCTTTGTCGCCGCGGCCGGAGAGGTTTACGATTACAAGTGAGTTTTTCAGTTTTGCATAATCCATCTTCTTGAGATAGGCGATGGCGTGTGAACTCTCGAACGCGGGGATAATACCCTCTTTCCGGCTCAGCCATACGAAAGCGTCGAGCGCTTCCTTGTCGGTGACTGTGTCGTACTCGGCCGCCCCTATATCTTTGAGGTAGGCGTGCTCCGGACCTATTCCCGGGTAGTCGAGACCCGCCGAAATGGAGTGGGCTTCGAGTATCTGGCCGTCCTCGTCCTGAAGAAGGTAGCTCATCTGACCGTGGAGCACTCCCGGGCTCCCTTTCGCCAGGCTTGCACCGTGTTTGTCGGTGTCGAGCCCGAGGCCGCCCGCTTCTATGCCGATGCAGGTCGTTTCGCTCTCTTCGAGAAAGTGGGCGAATATCCCCATCGCGTTGCTTCCGCCGCCTATGCAGGCGATGACGTAGTCTGGAAGACGGTTCTGCGCCTTCAGTATCTGCGCCTTCGCTTCGTAGCCTATGATCGCCTGGAAGTCTCGCACCATCATAGGGTAGGGGTGCGGGCCGGCCACCGTGCCGATAATGTAGAATGTGTCGCGCGCATTGGTGACCCAGTGGCGAATGGCATCGTTCATCGCGTCTTTGAGGGTTTTGCTTCCGCTCTCCACGGCGTGGACTTTCGCACCCAGCAGCTTCATGCGAAAGACGTTGAGCTCCTGTCTCTCGACATCTTTGGCCCCCATGAATATTTCGCACTCGAGCCCGAGAAGCGCGGCTATCGTTGCGGTAGCGACACCGTGCTGGCCGGCGCCGGTTTCTGCTATCACCTTTCTCTTGCCGAGGCGTTTGGCGATGAGCCCCTGAAGGATCGTGTTGTTCACCTTGTGCGCGCCGGTGTGGTTGAGATCTTCACGCTTTAGGTATACGGTGGCCCCGACTTCGTCGGATATGTTCTTCGCGTAATATAGCGGGCTCGGCCTGCCTACGTAGTGTTCGAGATAGTAGTGCGCCTCTTCCCAGAAGGTCTCGTCGAAACGGATTTCGGCATACGCTTCGTCGAGCTCTTTGAGTATGGGCATCAGGGTTTCGGGAACGTAGCGTCCGCCAAATTTGCCGAAGTGTCCCAAACTGTCGGGATCGAACTTCAGGGGCTTCGGTATATACATCACTCAACCTCCAGAACGGAGTAGTGGGGAGTTATGTCGGCCAGCTTCCTGGTACCGCCCAGGAAAGCGAGGTTGATGACGAAGCAGGCCTCTACACATTCGGCTCCGGCATCTTTGATGAGTTTTGCGGCTGCCGCCGCGGTTCCACCCGTAGCGATCAGGTCATCTATAAGAAGGACCTTCGCCCCCTCTTTGCCGCCGAACGCGTCTATATGGATCTCCACTTCGTCGAAGCCGTACTCGAGCGCGTACTTCTCGGCTATCGTCGCGGACGGGAGCTTGCCCTTTTTGCGTACCGGTACGAAGCCGATGCCGAGTTTGGCGGCAAGAGCCGCACCGAAGATGAAACCGCGGCTCTCTATGCCTGCAATGTAGTCAAGATCGTACTCGCCGTACCTCGCCTCGAGGTGTCCCATAAGAAGAGAGTAGGCCTCCGGGTTGTTCAGCAGGGTAGTGATATCTTTAAAGAGTATTCCCGGTTTAGGAAAGTCGGGGACATCACGGATGGACTCCATCAGAAAGCTCTTTTCAACATTCGTCAAACTATTCATTGTCTCTTCTTCCTTCATTTACAGCAGCGCTTCGATGCGTGATTCGAGATCCTTGATTCTGCTCCTGAGCTTCTCGTTTTCTATCCGGTACTGGCTGTTACGCTGCTTTACCGTCTTTATCTCCCTTCGGAGCTTCATCATCTGCTCGTTTAGGATGTCGATATTGCCGAGGGCACGCTGAAGCTGTATCTGGTATTTTCTTATCAGTACCTCCGCCTCTTTGAGCGTCAGTTTCATCACGTCGTTGTTCTTCTGCTCCTTGATGGTGAGGTTCTGGAAGTAGAACATCTTTATAAGCAGAACGACCACCAGAACCAGTGAAACCGTTACGATTGACCACTCCAGGAACATCAGTGACTCTTTTGGAGCGCCATAATCTTTTCGACTCGGCCTACGTGGCGTCCTCCTTCAAACTCGGTAGTTGTGAAGGCCTCTATCATCGACTCTATCACACCCGGGCCGGAAACGCGCTCGCCGAAGCAGAGGATGTTGGCGTCGTTGTGAGCTCGCGCCATCTGCGCGGTATAGTAGTCGTTGCAGTGGGCAGCCCTTATGCCGTCGATCTTGTTGGCCGCTATGCTCATACCTATACCGGTACCGCAGATAAGTATGCCGTAGGAGCCTTCGTCCGAGATCACCGCATGGGAGACTTTTTCGGCATAATCGGGGTAGTCAACCCTGTTGCCGTTTTCAGGACCCAAATCGACGACATCGTGGCCTTTCGTCTTTAGCATCTCGATAACCTGCCCCTTGACGGCGAATCCTGCATGGTCGCTTCCGACGTAGAATTTCATCTGCATCCCCTTAAAAAAATTTCATTCCGTTTTTATGTTTGCAGGAGCAAAGCTCCTGTATGCTGCCTTGGCCGCTGCGCACCGAAACAGCCCGCTGCGGAAGAGACAGGTCTCTTTAAATCGTATATATTATACTAGAAAATCCCTGTAACTCAAGCTTCCGGAAAGATGGAGCCGGTATCTACACCGCTTACCGCAGCAGCAGATCTATAAGCCATGCTGCCGGCATGAAAAACCACTGGCTGAGTGGCGTGGCTATTACGATTATGAGCAGAATCATGCCGATAGGTTCGATTTTGTTCAGCAGATCCACCACCGGCTGCCACCTGAACTGCATCGATAGGTATCGAAGTGCGTTCGCGCCGTCGAGCGGTGGAAAAGGCCAGAGGTTGAAGACACCCAGAACGACATTGTATATCACCATATATATCACAAAATAGGCTGCAAATGCACCGAAAATCGATTGTGGCTGCTCAACAAAACCCAAAAACAGAGATGCAGCCACTGCCAGCACAAAGTTGTATGTTACACCGGCAAGTGCCACCGCCACTGCTGCCATATATCCGCCGTTGTAGATGACCGTACGTATGTTTACCGGAACGGGCTTGGCCCAGCCGAAGAGAAATGGCGCACCGCTTATGTAGAGAAGAAGCGGCACTACGATAGTTCCGACGGGATCTACATGTACAATCGGGTTGATGCTCAGGCGTCCGGCATCTTTGGCGGTCGGGTCGCCGAACCTGTATGCCACGTAACCGTGCATGATCTCGTGGCCGATGATCGCAATCATCAGCGAGAGAACGATCGCCGCTACCTTGACGACGTCTATTTCACTCCACATAGCGGGGCTGCTCTCTCTCAAGAGTCTCTACATTGCGTCCTATGCGGTCCCATCTGATCAGGTAGTTTTCATCCCAGCTGAAATAGATGAACCACGGTTTGCCGACGATCAGCCGGTAAGGGACGGTCCCCCAGAAGCGGCTGTCGTTGGAGTGGTCGCGATTGTCACCCATCATGAACCAGTGGTTCGGCTCTACCCTGACGGGCCCAAATTCGAATATCTCCATCGGCTGCATGCCGTCCATAACGACATTGGGATCGTTATGGATACCGGGAAACTCGTCGCGGTAAGGATCTTTTACGAAAAGTGCCCCCTCTATCTTGACGATCTTCTCTTTTGGATAGTTGGCGACGATATAGTCGTCGCCTTCATGTGGACGGAGATAGAGCGATTTTTTATGCAGGAAGAGAATGTCTCCTCCTACCGCAACGCACCGCTTGACGTAATGTATCTTTTCATTTCTGGGGTATCGGAATATGACTATATCGCCCCTTTTTGGACCTTCCGAGTCGATGATGTGGCCGTCTTCGTCACTGTCGAACCATACGGGAATCTCCAGCCATGGAATATGGGGAACCGGTACGCCGTAGGCAAACTTCTTCACGAAAAGGTGGTCCCCTATCAGAAGCGTGTTTTTCATCGATCCGCTCGGAATCACGAATGCCTGGGCAATAAAGAAGATGACCATCAGAACGATGATTACCGTTCCCGTCCATGTGTTCGAGAAGTGGTAGAGGCGGATAAGCCAGTGCGGTTTTTTCTGCTCCTGCTGCGTCTCTTTCTCGATAGTTTCCCTGCTCATATGCGGCGTCCCTTCGCCGCTTTGATCGTATTGTCGAGAAGCATTGCGATAGTCATCGGGCCGACACCGCCGGGAACCGGTGTGATATAGCTGCATTTGGGGGCGACATTTTCGTAGTCCACATCACCGGTTAGAGAGCCGTCTTCAAGCCGGTTTATGCCTATATCTATGACGACGGCCCCCTCTTTGACCATATCTTCCGTGATAAGTCCCGCTTTACCGACACCGACGACAAGTATATCGGCCGCCCTGGTGTGCGAAGCCAGATCTTTCGTGTATATGTGGCAGATATCCACGGTTGCAAACGCATTCAGCAAGAGCGCCGCCATCGGTTTTCCCACGATGTTGCTGGCTCCGACCACACAGGCGTTTTTCCCCTTGGGGTCTATGCCGTAGGCTTCGAGCATCTTCATTACTCCAAGCGGGGTACAGGGAACGAAGGAGTCGAGCCCGGTCATAAGGCGGCCGAAGTTGTAAGGGTGGAATCCGTCTACATCTTTGTCCGGATCTATCAATTCGAGGATTTTAGTGGTATCGATATGTCCGGGAAGAGGCAGCTGAACCAGTATACCGTCTATATTCGGATTTTTGTTCATCATCAAAATCGTCTCTTCGATCTCGTTCTGGCTTATGGAGGATGGCATTTCGTGTGTTATCGAGTAGATGCCGGCCTCTTTGCACGCTTTCGCCTTCATCTTTACATAGGCGTGGCTTGCCGGGTCGTCGCCGACGAGGATCACGGCCAGTCCGGGGGTCACCCCTTTTTTCTCTTTTAAAATCTCCACCTCTTTGGCAACCTGCGAGCGAATCTCGCCCGCAAGCTTCCTGCCGTCGATTATCTGCATGAATCTGTCCTTATGACAATTTGGGTAGAATAATATCGAAATATTGATTAAAAGGTAGTAAGTGAAGTATCTGCTCACTCTAGTTATCTGCTCGACTATTCTGGGAGCCGAATCGTTCATAACCGAAGGTGAATACGGCGAAATGCTCTACAACAATCCGCGGGGAATAGGGTGTGTGCACTGCCACGGAAAGGACGGCTCGGGAGCCCTGATAGCCGCATATAAAGAGGAAGGAAAGAGGGTTGAGCTCAGAGGGCCCGACATAAGGAAGGTTTCGCTGAAGAAGCTTAAAAAGAGCCTTACGAAGAGACACAGGGTGATGCCCACCTACTTTCTGACCGATAAAGAGATAAAAGCGCTCTTCTACTACCTGCACCAAAAGGGTGAGTAATGATATACGAAAAACTTGAACCGATCGAAGAACTTGTGGCAAAAAACGACATAGGGGCGGTAGAGGCTCTGCGCCAGGGCCGTTCACAGCGGGCGAGGTACAAGCCGCCGTACGTTAGAAGCGCCCTGATGCTTTCGGGCCATCGTCTGCGCCATCTGAACCGTCTCGACGAGCTGGCCGCCGATATTGTCGTTTTGAACCTCGAAGACGGAGTGGCACCGTCGCAAAAGCCGATGGCACTTCGCCTCATAGCGCTCTTTCTCGCCGAGACGGATACCATTCGGTCTCGCACAGTCGTCAGAATCAACCCGCTGGATCGGGGTGGAAAAGAGGAGATCGCCTATCTAAACGGTGTGGTGCCGGATGCGATAAGGGTGCCCAAAATAAGAAGCGCGGCCGATGTGGAGGAGGCGCTGGATCTTGTGGATGAGAGGATAAAGGTGCACCTCTCCATAGAGACGAAGGAGGCTTTCGAAGCGCTCTCTTCGCTTCGTGTAGAGAGCAGGGTAGAGGCTTTTTACCTCGGTGTGCTCGATCTGCTGGCTTCGATGGGGCTGCCGCAGCGTATAGTGCAGCTGCACAATCCGACAATGCACTACATTTTGGCAAGATTCCTCGCCAAAGCTTCAACGCTCGGAGTTCTGCCCGTCTCATTCGTCTATCAGGATTATACCGATACCGAAGGGTTCGAAAACTGGTGCCTTCTCGAAAAGAGAATGGGTTATCACGCAAAAGGGTGCATCTCTCCCGCACAGGTCGAGATAGCGAACCATATTTTCTCCCCCGACGAGGAGGAGTTGGAGTGGGCCCGACGCGTCGTTGAGCTTTTCGAGTCAGACCCCGGTTGCAGCGGTTTTGCGGACGAGGAGCTCGGCTTCGTGGATGAGCCGATCTACAAGAGTGCGAAGGGGATGCTCGAGAAGTTTTCCGATTAGGTTTTTAGTTTTTAGTTTTTAGTTTTTAGTTTTTAGTTTTTAGTTTTTAGTTTTTAGTTTTTAGTTTTTA
>WFYC01000055.1 GCA_015490295.1 Hydrogenimonas sp.
AACCCGCGACCCCGACCTTGGCAAGGTCGTGCTCTACCACTGAGCTCCTCCCGCATATTTTTAGGATCGGTATTATAGCCCAAATTTTTCGGGATGTAAAGAGCGAAAAAGTCGAAGGGTCTCTTTCAGTTTCCAGCAGCCCGGCTTATGCGGCAGGATTTAAAGAGCTTTTTCGATATAATTGACGCAAATTAAAATATGGGAAAGAGATATGCGAAGCGACATTATAAAACGCGGATTCGAGCGGGCTCCGCACCGCAGTCTTTTAAGAGCCACGGGCCTCAAAGACGAAGATTTCGACAAACCGTTCATCGGGGTGGCCAACAGTTATATAGATATCATCCCGGGCCACTTTTTTCTACAAGAGTATGGGCGAATAGTCAAAGAGGCGATCCGGGAAGCCGGCGGAGTGCCGTTCGAGTTCAATACAATCGGAGTCGACGACGGAATCGCGATGGGGCACGACGGCATGCTCTACAGCCTTCCGAGCCGCGAGATCATAGCCGACAGCATCGAGACCGTGATGAACGCTCACAAACTCGATGCTCTAATCTGCATTCCAAACTGCGACAAAATCGTTCCCGGAATGGTGATGGGTGCACTTCGTGTCAACGTACCGACTATATTTGTCTCCGGCGGTCCGATGAAAGCGGGTCATCTAAAAGACGGCACTCCGATAGATCTGGCCACAGCTTTCGAAGCGGTCGGCGAACATGCGAAAGGCAAGATAACCGACGAGCAACTCTATGAGATAGAGTGCGAAGCGTGCCCAAGTGGCGGATCGTGCTCCGGAATGTTCACAGCAAACTCTATGAACACCCTCTGCGAGGCGATGGGCATAGCGCTGCCCGGCAACGGTACGGTCATGGCGATGACCGAAGAGCGCCTCGAGATGGTCCGCACGGCTGCAAAAAGGGTTGTGGAGATGGCCAAGGCGGAGGGTCCCAACATTCGAGAAGTACTGAACGAAAAGGCAGTAAACAATGCCTTCGTCGTCGATATGGCCATGGGTGGAAGCACGAATACGGTACTTCACATGATGGCGATCGCCAAAGAGGCGGAAGTTGACTTCGACCTTGCGCGCATAAACGAGCTTAGCGACAAAGTTGCAAATATCGCCAAGATCTCCCCTTCATTAACGACCGTTCATATGGAAGATATAAACCGTGCCGGAGGCGTAAATGCGGTGATGAACGAGATCAGCAAACGCGGCGACGTTCTGAAGCTCGACGCCATTACCGTAACAGGCGAGACCATCGGTGAGCGCATCGCCGGTGCCGAAATAAAAGATACCAATATCATCCATACGATAGACAACCCGTACAGCAAAGTGGGAGGGCTGTCCATCCTCTACGGCAACCTGGCAGAGGAGGGGGCGGTCGTGAAGAGTGCGGGGATAGATCCGCATATGCGCCGCTTCAGAGGGCCGGCTGTATGTTTCGACAGTCAGCCCGAAGCGATTGCAGGCATTATGAGCGGAAAAGTGAAAGAGGGTGATGTGGTGGTGATCCGCTACGAAGGTCCCAAAGGGGGCCCGGGAATGCAGGAGATGCTTGCCCCGACGAGCCTCATTATGGGGATGGGGCTCGGCGACAAGGTCGCACTCATTACCGACGGGCGCTTCAGCGGAGCCACACGCGGAGCCTCCATCGGGCATGTAAGCCCGGAAGCGGCCGAAGGGGGCACCATAGCTCTGCTTAGAGACGGCGATATCATAGAGCTTGACGTAGATGCCCATATTCTGCGTGTCGATCTTGACGACGAAGAGCTGCAAAGACGCAAAAGAGAGTGGGAGCCCAAGAGAAAAGAGATACCGAGCAAGTGGCTCAAACGCTACAGTCTGCTCGTCTCGAACGCCGCCAACGGTGCAGTACTGAAGACGGAACTCTAAGGACGAGCGTTGGAGATAGCCGAGCTGGCCCTATGGGCGTTTGTGCTTTCGTTTACTACACAACTGCTGATCATAAGGCTGGCTCACAGACACAGGCTCTTCATCGACTCCCATACGGAAGATAAGCCGCAGCGTTTTCACGAAATGCCTACACCCAGAGCCGGCGGGATCGGCATAGTACTCGGCCTCGTCTTTCTACTTTTCACTCCTATGGGGTGGAATCTGCTTATATCTGTAATATTGGCCTTTTTGAGCGGAATATTCGAAGATTTCCACAGGTCTATCTCTCCGAAAGTGAGGCTTCTGCTTCAGCTTGTGGCGGCACTCAGCGCCATCTGGCTCACTAACGCCGTCGTCACCTATCTGGGGCTTGGCATTGTGCTGCCGTACGCGGTAGGGGTTATATTCAGTGCCTTCGCGATTGTCGGAGTCATGAACGCCATAAACATCATAGACGGCTTCAACGGATTAGCCGCCGGAATCGTGCTGCTTATACTTCTATCGTTCAGTATAACGGCCGTAAAGGTTTCGGAGATGGATATTCTGCAGCTAAACGCAATTGTGGCTGCGGCCGTAACGGGATTTTTTATTCTCAACTTTCCGAAAGGGAAGATATTCCTGGGTGACGGCGGAGCCTACCTGCTCGGTTTTCTTGTAGCGCTAAGCGGAATATTTCTGGCCGGAAACTACGAAAGTGTGAGCCCCTGGTATATTCTCTGCGTAATGATATATCCGGTATGGGAGGTCATCTTTTCAATAATACGCAAAAAAAGAGAGGGCAAATCTCCTCTCGAGCCCGATCCCTACCATCTTCATATGCTGATAAACCGCCATATAACGCGAAGCAACCCGCTGACAGCACTCTTTATAGTTGCAGCCTGCTCCCCTTTTATACTTGTGCCTACTCTATATCAGAACAACTCCGGGGCGAACTTATTTACAGCCTCCATTTTTATTGTCTGCTATACCTTTCTGTACCGGCGTCTGATTGCACTCGAGAAACCGTCTATATCTTGACTCTATAGACCTTTGCCCAAATACTCATGACGACAGGCTCGAAAAGCTCCGGATCGTATCGCTCGAAAAAGAACATCTGCATATAGACTGAATTGAGCATCTCGTCATCCAGGATGAAAAATCTGTTATAGTCTTTGGCAAAAACGATCGATATAGTGCTTTCGGGGTAGATCTGCTGCGGAACCGTTTCCAGCTTTCCGTCGCTCCGGTGGCCGACCGTAATGAAACTTTTTATCGGCACCCTCCGATTGCCGAGCAGAAGCATGCCTCTGCTTTTATCCATTCTGACACCGTTGGAGAATGTAAGTATCTCTTTCGAATCCGATTTGACGGAAGTAGCCAAAAAAAGCGGTTTGCCCCTGCTTTCACCCGTCAGCAGGTCTATACTGCTGAAAACTTTTACCGTAGGAAATATGGTGTTCATGCGCCACGGCAGATATAGATATACCTCCCTGCTCTTTTTTGGCAGCGCCAACTGCTCTTTGGACCTGAGTCTCTCAAGATACTCCGCCGGATTCACCTGATCCGGTTTTCCGTTTTTAAAAAGCGTATCCGCAACGGTTTTGTAGCCGGAGCCTACATAAGTCTCCACCGCGATTCTCGAAAGCCTGGCAGCTTCAAGCTGTGAATCCGTGGTTAAAATTTTCGATACTATGAAGTTATCATGGCTATGTTTACCGCCGTCGATCAATGTATTCTTATCTGCATAGTACCAGATGGGGTAGCCGTAATCCCACCACGCAACGACATAATCTTTGTCGCTCCCTCTTTTACCAAGAAGGTCCAAAACCTTTACCTCGTGCTTGTTGAAAACGGTAGGAACTTTATATTCTGTAATATGTTTGATGTTTGGATAGAGAAGCAGGGCTGTACCTACAGCCATAAAGAGGTACTGGTATTTTCTCTCTTTTATATAGGAGGCTATCACATAGAGTAGATATACGGCTCCTATCGCTGCGATGGGAACGGCATAGACGGTAAAACGCAAACCTCCCCAGAGAGCAAAAATTCCGATACCCATCAGGGGGAGAGTGACCACGAAAGACCTGTTGCGCCAAAGAAGCAGAAGATAGCCCGCCATCGCCAACAGAAAGCCGGGAATCGATCCCGATATTCTCCATGCGAGCATCTCGAAAGGTATCTGCCCCGCCTCCCTTATGGTTTGCGAAACCTGGAAGAAGCGCAGCCCATGCTCCTCTACACCGCGGCTGAAGTAGCTCATGAAGCGGTTGTAGGCGAAGTCGAACATATTGCCGGTAAAGAGGAAGAGAGCCACGACACCGTAGCAGAGATAGGCCAGATATCTTTCCGGAATCAGCTCTTTTCTAAAGAGTATGTAAAGGGCCGCCACAAGCAGTAGCTTCAGGGGGAAGTATAGCGCCAGAGTTCCGGCGATAGCGAGCGTCACGAGCTGAAAAACACCCTGCTCCTTTTTGTAGAAATGGAGCGCCAGCATATAGAGTACATACATAATGCCGATGGCCAGCACCATCGCCCTACCGGAGTTGTAGAGATAGGGGTATATCGCGAACATAAACGAAGCCGCCAGAGCGAACTCAAGTTTTTTGGTCTTTATCGCTCCAAGCAGAAAGTAGACGATAAACATGGGCGCCATCGCCGAAAACATGTCGCTGTCGTAGTAGCCGACCATTGTGCGGTTGTAGTAGCTCCACCCTATCGCAGCTACGAGAGAGGCGAAAAAACCGAGCATCGTCATACCGTAGAGGCGCCCTATCAGAATGACGGGCACCACCACGAGGCTCGATATCACTGCCGGCATATACAAAATTACTGTATCTAGCGAGAAGGGGAGGAACTTGGCCGCGAAATAGCTCAGGGTCACTGTTGCGGTCATCCAGATATCGGGAACCCTCGGATTGTGTTGAAGCGTGCCGAAAAGCTCTTTCTGCACACCGCTGGCGAAGTAGTATCCGTCGTTGGTATTGATCATCAACTGCCCGTTCCAGAAAAACTCCGGAATGTCCGAGGCCCAGTTAACCCATATCATTCTTGCCGCTATGCTGAAGATGTAGGCCAGGACCATCAGCAGCAGAAGATTCTTAAAACCTATCTTCTCTTCCTCTATTCCGTCAATTTTCACTATGCACTCTTTCTATCTATATTTTCGAAGGCTTCTGAAAGTATACCATCCGAAGTAATAAACGGCCCTGTACCACGGAAGCTTCTCCACCTCCCTGTAGAGTTTCCAGTTGTAGAGGCTGGAGAGAATCTTGTTGCTGGAGAGGGAGGAGCTTCTGACCCTGTAGCCGGCGAGCGGTTCGTTCAGACAGTAGGCGCGCGGCACCTTTTTCAAAATCTTGAGCCACAGGGCGAAGTCCTGCCGCTTCAGAATTTCGGGCATATATTGTTTGCCCAGTTTTTCCGCATCGTATACGGCGGTAAGACATCCGATGACATTCTGTTTCAAAAGCTCGTAGTAATCCACGCTCGGAGGCGACTCTATCGTATCTATGATCTTGCCGCTCGACTCCTCTATCCTGTAGTAGTCGGTATAGCTGAGGGCCATATCGCCCTCTTTCATGAAGGCTATCTGCTTCTCGAGCTTCTTCTCGTCCCAGATGTCGTCCCCGTCCAGAAAGGCGATATATCTTCCGTTCGCCTCTTTTATCGCCCTGTTTCTGGCGACCGCCGGACCGCTGTTTCGCTCCAGCTCCACGAGCTTCACTCTGCCGTCGCGCTTCTGGTACTCTTTTACGATCTCCACACCCGAATCGGTGGATGCGTCATCTACGACGATCATCTCCCAGTCGCCGTAACTCTGGGCCGATACCGACTCTATGGTGGAAGCTATGAACTTTTCGGCGTTATACATGGGTGTAACGACCGAGACCAGATCGCTCATTCGACTATCCTCTCTATCTTTGCAAAAACCGTCTTCACCTCATCGTCGGTTTCGAGCTCTCTGAAATCGACTATATGCGAATTTTCACCGTACGGCTCTATCTTGCGGACATCGGCGTGGCTCTTTTTCGAAAATATCGTAAGCGTGGGAGTATCGAAACATGAGGATATATGGCCGAGACCGGAGTCGTTCGTCACCATCAGATCTATTTTTGAAATCAGCGCGGCGACACTCTGAAGATCGCTCTGCACAAGCAGCGATTCCGGTACCGCACTTCTTATCGCTTCGCCCTCTTTTAGCTCCTGTGGACCGACGATGATCAGAACGGCCGAATCGTCGATCTTTTCCAAAACCCTCTTTACAAGCTCTATATACTTTTCGACCTCCCACCTCTTGTTGGCGAACTTTTCGTTGCATCCCGGGTGTATAGCCAGAACCCTCTTTCCGTTCAGCCCGTTGCGCTTCATGAAATCTTCGGCAAAATCGAGGCTTGCTGCATCCAGAAAAAAACGGGGATGGATCTCTGCTCTCTTTTCACATAGAGTCTCTACAAGCGCTATGTTGGAGAGCACCCTGTGCTCACCCTCTGCCCTTCTTCTTTGAAGATCGTACCACGGCACCCTGATGCTGCCGTACTCACCTACCTTCTTTTTTGCCCTTATAGCAAGCATTAGAAGCGACATTTTGAAAACGGAGGTTCCCGATGTATGAAGAGCCAGGTCGTAGCCGATCCCGTTTAGTTTCGATACCGTCTTGATGATGGAGGCCGGAGTGAAGTCGCAGTAGTGGATGCGGCCCACAAAAGGGGCGTTGATTATGGGTGTCTCGGAGAGCCTTTGAAATATGAGCAGATCTATCTTCGCTTCAGGGTAGCACTCGGCAAGATTGATTATCGCCGGGGTGGCCATAATCATATCGCCTAGACCGTATGTGTGAACGAGAAGAGTCTTCACAATCTGCTCCCGACCTTTTTCAAAAGCGCCCGTGACGCACACAGAAACGAGTCGCCGTACTCTTTGAACCTTTTTGCGAAGGGAGCGAACCTCCTGTCCATTTCGCTCAAAACCTGAAGCTGCCTCGTCACCAGGCGGTGGTAGAATCCGCTGTCGATCTCGCCGTCGAGGGAGTAGAGGCTCCAGTACCCTGTATCGTAGAGCGGAAGGATCGCAAGAAGATTCTCGATATTCTCGCCCAAAACATCCCTGTGACCGGAGTCGACTTCGCAGAGCTCCGATATGGCCAGAACCGCCGATATATAGCCGTTTAGCACGCCATTGAGTTCGCTTCCGGGGTACTCCTCGTAGACAAACCCAGATACTCCATCTTTTTCAAAAGATCTCTTCACGCCCCCTTCGGCCATATCTTTGTCAAGGAACTCAAATGCACTCAACGCACCCCGCAGATACCTGCTATCTTCGGTATATCTGTATGCCCTAAGCAGTGCCGAAATTGCCAGCCCCTGCGCTAACGCGGAGGGCCAGGGGGTCGGCAGATCCTCGAACTTGGGGTTTTTATGCCCGATTCTCCAGCCTCCGTCACCCTCCTGATGCTCTACAAGCCAGTCGCAGTGACTCAACGCACGATCGAGCCACACCCCATCGAAACTCTTGCGCCACGCCAGCCAGCAGGCCAACGCATATTGTGAAATCTCCAGAGCGTGAATGTGCCACCGGTCGTCATAGCCCCTGAAAAGATAGATGCCCTCGTCACTAAAAGGTCCTTTGAAGCCGGTCGCTTTTTTGGAGATGTCGTAAAAGTAGAGGTATGGATCGCTCTTTCGCTCTACAGGGTCTGTAAGGGGGTATAGTGTATGCCAGTAATCCTCTACACCTTCAGTAAAGTACTGCATAACGGTTACAAGTTTGCCGTGCGAAAAGAGGCTCATTTTCGGCATATCTCCATATATATTCTCTGCATCGCCTCAACCTGCCCTCTCAATGAAAACTTCTCTTTCGCGACCTCTCTGTTTCTCTTCGCTATCAAAGCACGCTTTTCGTCGCCATAACCTGAGACCATGACTATCGCTTCTCTCAAAGCGTCGCAATCTCCGGGTGGAACCACTACGTTTCCATAGCTCTCACCAACTATTTCACGAACTCCTCCCACATCGGTAGCTATGACAATCTTTCCTTTAGCCAGCGCCTCTATTATAACGGTAGGCAGCGCCTCCTCAACGGTGGAGGTGAGCACCAGTACATCGATGCCGTCGAGATATGTGCCGATATCTTTTATGAATCCCCTCATGACGATGGAAGATTCGAGCCCCTTTCGCACAATCGTCTCTTTCAGTCTCTTCTCGAAAGGTCTGTTCACTTCCGAGGCCTTCCCCACAATCTCGAAAAGAAGATCGGATCTCTCCGAAAGCCTCCCTGCGGCACATACAAACTCCAGCAGCCCCTTACCCGGGTCTATGGAACTAATGTTGGAAAAAATCATCCGGCAATCCGTTGTAGATAACAGTCAGCTTCTCTTTGGCCACACCAGCTTCCACCCAGCAGCACTTCACAGCTTCGGAAACACAGACAACTTTATCGGAACAGGTCCCGATATATCTGTACAATATAGTATATACTTTTCCTCTTCTTATCAGATGGTTGTGGGCTACAAACCCGAGCCCGAAGAGTTTTGCCCAGAACGCAAAATAGATACTCGATGTCAGAGAGTTGGAGTGTATAATATCGATCTTTTTGTCATACTTCATATCCCAAACGTATCTGCCGCTTACAAAAAAGTTCTTCATAGCCGCAAAAAAGGCGTTCGGTCCCCTTCTCAACCTCAACTGATACTGCCGAGGTATAATGACAACCGAACACCTGTCGCACCTCAGCATCTCCACGAACTTCGTCTCTCTGGTATAGACAACAGGTTCGAAAAGCTTCGGATCAAGCCCCTCTATCAACCTTTTCAGAACAATCTCGCCGCCCGAGTATCCATCCATTACGTTGACAAAAGCTATTCGGCAGAGACTCATGACGACTCTCCCACCATTTCGGCCCTATACTCTTTCGCAAAGCTCTTATAGAGCTCTCCGTAACGTTTGGTGATACCGCTCCAGGAGTAGCCCTTCTCTATCAACTCCCTGGCGGCTCTTTGAATATGTTCGTACCTCTTTTGATCGGAGAGAACCTCCACTACCTTGGCGGCCATTTTCGCAGGATTAGGTTCCACGACGATACAGTTCCTGCCACTCTCTATCTCGATCCCCTCGAAACTGATCGGGGTCCCGATGACCACTTTCGACATTGACATCGCTTCGAGCACCTTATTTTTTATTCCGCTTCCGAATCTTAGAGGAGAAATGTAGGCTCCCGCTCTCTCAATATACCCCCTTATATCCTCCACAAAACCCGTCACGACGATATCTTCGCTATCAAGTTTTCTAAGCCATTCTTTCGGCCTCTTTCCGACAACATAGAGTTTCAGCGGAATCTGTTCTACTATCAGCGGTCGGACCTCTTCGATGAAAAATCTTACGGCATCTTCGTTTGGCGGATAGGAGAGGTCACCAGTAAAGACCAGAGAAAACTCCTCCCTCTCTACGCTGCCGCTGCTTTTGAAGTAGAAGGTGTCAACTCCGTTTGGTATAGACTCGGCCTCTATCGCCGGATTAAGCCTTTTTACATACTCCGAGTCGACATCGGATACAAATACCGTTTTTTTGTAGTTTGCATAGTTCAGGCTCTCGAATCTCCTGTATTTCAAATGCTCTATACGGGTCACCACCCTCTTTTTTATGGACCTCTCTTTCTCCAGCATCCTCTCTTTGTTCAAAGATACGGAGTCTATAGGAAAGAGTATAAGCTTTCTTTGAAGCTCTTTTGAGGCTTTCGAATGGAGCGCAGCAAAAAACGGTGAACTCAGATGGACTATATCGTAGTTCTCGTGAAGCTCTTCAAGTTTTTGGACCAAAAGATCCATATATCTCTCGTATTTAATTACATTTAGCGGGGACGGCGATGTGAGCCACCTATAGAGCAGTTTGACTTTGGCAGGCGGTTCGATGAAGGGTATGCACTCTATCTTCACCCCATCTATCCTTTTACGCTCGCTGTCGTCGACGGTAAGCAGGTCAGCTATGTATCCGTTTCGGTTCGTCAACAGATTGTAGTTTATTTTTGCCACACCGTCTTTATGCTCCGGATACGGAAACGAATGGGTAACGAGCAGAACCTTAACCATCCAACAGACTCTCATAGAGCTTTATATGTTTTTCGGCCTGCCGGCCGATAGTAAACTCTTTTGCCCTCTCCAAAAAGACACTCGGACTGAAAGAGTCATAGTTCTCTATGGCCCTTTCGATCTTTTTCGAAAGATCGCGACTGTTTCGCGGCTCAAAGAGCAGACCGACATTTTCGGAATCGATTATATCCTTTATGCCCCCTATATCCGGAGCCACTATGGGCTTTGCACATGCAAGCGCTTCTATCGCCACCATACCGAACGACTCATACCTCGAAGGGATAACGACGAGGTCCGATCTTTCTATATAATCCCTGACATCGGAACGGAAACCTTCGAAGCGGATATCGAGATTTTCACAGAGGGCCTCTTTTGCCTTTTTGAGCAGAATATTTTTGAACTCCATATCCTCGGGGGTGGCCTTGTTGACATCCCCCACAAAATGGAGCGTTATCTTGCTCTCGGAGCTCTTCGAAAGCTCCATCAGAGCATCTATCAGCAGATCCTGCCCCTTGATATGCTGGAACCTGCCTATGCAGACTATATCTACCGATTTTTTGTCGAAAGGGGCCCTTTCGCTTTCGGCTATCTCGAAACCGGTCCCAAGAAAGATCTTTCTCTTTTTCGACTCGTCGAATTTCGCGCCAGTGCATACATCCGTGGATACGCATACCACCTTGTCTACTATTTTGTCGATCACGAAACCTCTTACTCCGAAAGGTCTCTCCCAGTATCCGTGGTTGGTCCATACCTTTTTGCTTTTGACGAAACAGAGCAGAGGAAGCACGTTTATAGAGTATGCATGCACTATATCGAAACCGTTCAGCTTCTCTGTAAGAACTTTTTCATAGCCGATAAGCGGAATGGATCCAAACCACCTCTTTTCCGTCCTGAAATCCTCTACGTCAAGGCTCTCTTCAAGCGCTTTCTCTTTTACGATACCGTGACAAAAGAGTGTAACCTCCACACTTTTTGCAAGCTCTTTAGCGAGACTCAATAGATTGGACTCCCCTCCTCCGATCATACTGTATTCGGTCATTAGAGCCACTCTCATTCCAGCCTCTCCAAAAACCTGTCGGTTTTCGCTCTCCACTCGGTATGATCTATCTTGCACTCCCTCCAGTTCTCGCCGTCCCCGACTTCGAGCACAATATCGCTCTCTTCAAACCCTCTCTGCTCCAGAAATCCAGCCGTTTTATGGTGGTAGATTATCGGCAGAAACGGCTTGTTCATGGCATAGGCCAGAATGTTCCCGTGAAGCCTGAAGCTTACAATGCCTCTGCAGCTCTCCATCATGGAGATAGCCTCTTTGTAGTCTTTGGGAAATTCGACCACGATTCTATCGCCGAACCTCTCAAGGAACCTATGTGCAAGCTCTTTCTCTATACTCTTTTGAAAAAAGATGAGCTTTGGAACATACCCATGCTCCAATAGACTCTCGATCTGTGCGCAGAAAGCCTCAAAAAGCGCATCCCATCTGTCTCTAAGTTCCGGTTTGAAAAATCTGCTTTTAAAATACTCCGTGTAGATCATACCGATGCACTTTTGGCTCTTTTTGCCGCTCATATATCTCTCTACATCCATTTGCGCGACCGGGTCTATCTCTATCTCTACAGGCTTCACGACCCCGACGTTGTTTACAAGCTCATCGTAAGAGGCTCTGTCTCTTACGCTCACTTTGTCAACGTAGTTGTCAATGTAGTGCTTTGTCGTTTTTTTGCCCTCTTCGCGCAAAAAGGGGCCGGCTCCGACTCTGTAGAGCCATGTCTCCTTGCCGAAATATTTCGCTACTCTAAACTGCTTGAGCCAATCTTTCGGAACGTTAGGCTGCCAGTCAGAGAGAAATCCGCCGCCGCCCATAACGAACAGATCGCACTCCTTTATTGCCCTGACGGTTCCGACAATACCGAGGCTCAATATAGACTTTAGCCACCTCCTCTTTCCTGAGGGGTACTGCATAACGGCATCGATATTCTGTGTTTTTCTTGTATATTCCGGATCGAATGAGAGAGCCGTGATCTCGCACCCTTCGAACTCTTTTTCGAATATATCGACCATAGCCTGCAGTATAGCCTCATCCCCGATATTACCGGGACCGTACCAGCCGGAAATCAATATCTTTTTACCCATCGAGATAGGTCCATTTCACTTTGCCGAGCTTTTTGAGCTTCATATAGTGCATTCCCTTTTCATCCAGCTCTTTGTAGCGCTCGATATCTCTTCTTCCTATAACCTGAGCCGGATTGCCGCCGACTATGGAAAATTTCGGAACATCTTTTGTCACCACGCTGCCCATAGCTACAACACTTCCCTCTCCTATCGTAACCCCGGGCACTATCATAACGCCATCTCCGATCCAAACATTCTTTTCGATAGTGACCTTTTTAAGATAGCTATATCCATCGTAGGGGAGCATAGAGGCCCCTTTAAATCTGTGGTTTGACGTATGTATGGTCACTCTCGGGCCGATTATAACATTTTCACATATTTCCAACCCTCCAACAGCCCATATATATGCATACGGCCCAATGTAGATATTGTCATGCCAAACAATTTTCTCCCAATCTCCAAATGTGGAGTTTTCGGTAATATCGATATTTTTGTGTAAAATTCCCAGTCTTCTCTTCAATAGATACCTTTTAAATCTACCTAACATCATCCCTCACCTTTAAAAGATAGATAATTATATAAGCGCCGCCGAATATACGCAAAATCACGGTACTTAACGCCGCCCCTTCCGCCTGGAGCAGAGGAATGAGAATAAGATTTCCAACATAGTTCAAAGGAAGCTGTATCCAGTTGAGCAGAGTCAGAAGGTGCGCCTTCTCTATGGAGAGCATAACGAGAGATATAGGATTTACGATGACCCCAAAAATAAATGCGACCAGCAGTATCTGAAAAACGGCGACGCTTCCATGGTAGCCGCTGCCGAAAATCAGCTCTATCAAAAAAAACGACGATATTTCAAGCACTATCAGCACACCTACTACATACTTTGCCTTGGAGAGAATCCTGTAAACATATGTTCTTATATCATGCTGCTTCAAAAAGCTGTCCATTTTGGGAAGAAGCGTTGTAACCAGGCTGGCTGTTATGAGAGGAAATATCATCGCGAGGTTCAACGCGACACTGTAGTAGCCAACCTCTACGGAGCTGCTCATCTTCTGCAGCATCATTATATCGAGCCGCATAATTATCATCGTCGCGATTGACGAAAGAAATATCCAGAAACCGAGCTTGTAGATATGGAGCAGATGTTTCGGATTGAAACTGCCGATATATCCGAAATTTCTATATAGCAGCACGACAAGAAGCAGTACCACCGCATAGGAGTAGGCGATCAAAAAATAGTCGAGGTGTAGATCGTTTGAAAAAACGGAAGATATGGCCACAATCGCGACAAACTTCATGGCGTTGTGGGCTATCTTCAGCATTGAGTAGGCTCTGAAATTCTGCATGGCCTGGTAGTGAGCTACAACCGCAGCGAATATTGAGTGGAAAACGACAGCAGCGCTCACCAGAGATATGAGGCCGCCATATCTGTCGCTTTCAAAAAAGAAGTCCGATATGCGGCCGGAGGCGGCACTCAAAAATATCACCACAAAAGCAGCAAGCAGAAGTTTAGCAAGAAGAACGGTGGTGAATATCTCTCTGCGCTCCGCCAAATGTTCACTTGTATACTTTACATAGGATGTGGATATTCCGAAGTCCGAAATCTGAACGGAGATTGTAAAGATCGCCAGAAGCAGAGAGAATATACCGTATTGCGAAGGACCTAGGTCTCTGGATATCAAAACGATAGTCAGAAATCCAAGTCCCTGGGCCGCTACATTGCCGGAGAGAACCTTGAGCAGATCCTGTATGGTTCTCGATTTTATCCTGTCGATGATCAACTCTCTCCACTCCAATCCCGCTTTTTACGCTGCCGTTTTCCGCATCAGAGAGAGTAGAACTCCCTATACCACTTCACAAACTCCCCTATCCCTCTGTCAAGATCAGTCGAAGGCTTGTAGCCGACATCTCTCTCCAGCGCACTCGTATCGGCCCAAGTTGCCTCCACGTCTCCGGGCTGCATAGGCATCATGTTCATCTGCGCCTTTTTGCCGAGATGCTTTTCGAGAGTCGTTATGAAATCCAGCAGCTTTACGGGCCTGCCGTTGCCTATATTGTAGACCCTGTACGGAGCGGGCGACGAGGCCGGGTCCGGAGCGCGGTAGTCGAACTCTTCATTCGGTTCGGCCGGGTGCTCGATTACCCGTACGACCCCTTCCACTATATCGTCGATATACGTGAAGTCTCTTTGCATCTTTCCGTAGTTGAATACATTTATGGGCCTGTCGTGCAAGATGGCATCGGCAAAGAGCATCGGCGCCATGTCGGGCCTGCCCCAGGGACCGTAAACGGTAAAAAACCGCAATCCAGTTGTCTTTATTCCGTAAAGATGGCTGTATGTGTGCGCCATAAGCTCGTTGCTCTTTTTCGTAGCGGCGTAGAGGCTGACTGGGTGGTCTACGCTGTCGCTCACCCTAAAGGGCATCGACTTGTTCAGCCCGTAGACGCTCGAGCTGCTGGCATAGCAGAGATTTTCGACCTCATAGTTGCGGCAGTTTTCGAGAATATTGGCAAAACCCGTCAGGTTGCTCTGCACATATGCCGTCGGATTCTCAAGAGAGTACCTGACGCCCGCCTGTGCCGCCAGGTTGCATACGGCATCAAACTTCTCGCTTTTAAAAAGCGATTCCATGGCACTGCTGTCAGCAAGGTCGATCTTGCAGAAAGAGTGGTTTTCGAGTTTGGAGCTTTCTGCTCTCTTGCCGTATTCGACCTCATCTTCGGCAATGCCGAGTTCCCTTAAGCGGCCATACTTCAATCTTACGTCATAGTAGTCGTTTATGTTGTCCAAACCGACTACTTCGTACCCTTTTTCAAGAAGTCTCTTTGCGAGAAAAAAGCCGATAAATCCGGCCGTTCCGGTCACCAGTATCTTCATTGTCCTGCTTTGTCGTAATATTTTCCGTCAACTATTATATGGGTAGATTATATCAAAATAATTTGGGGTAATTGGAGAAGTTTGAAGCCAGCGCCCGCAGATGCGGGCGTATATAATAAAAGCAGTAGCTTTACGCCAGAGCCGCTTTCGACTGCTCGACGATTTTTGCAAACGCTGCAGGATTGTTCATGGCCATATCGGCAAGGATCTTGCGATCGAGCTCAATACCGGCCTTTTTCAATCCGTGCATGAATGTGGAGTAGTTCATATCGTTCAGACGGCACGCCGCATTGATACGGATTATCCAGAGCTTTCTGAATTCACGTTTCTTCTGTTTTCTGTCTCGGTAAGCGTATACCAGGCTTCTTTCGACCTGCTCTTTCGCCTTCCTGAAGTGTTTCCTTCTTCCGCTGTAGAAGCCTTTTGCAAGCTTCAGAATCTTCTTGTGTCGTCTTCTTCTTACGACACCCGTTTTTACTCGTGGCATCTATTTTTCCTTTCTTTACCTGTAATCTTCCAAGATTTGAGGTGCCGGCACTATCCGGACTTGCCCTTTTGCTGTCGCAAAGGGGAACGCTTTGTCTGTAAACTTCCCGGGACTACTTCATTCCCAGCATCGTTTTTACGCGTGCAGAGTCTACTTCGGCAACATACTGTGCATTTCGAAGTCTGCGCTTGCGCTTCTGGCTCATTTTGGTCAGAATGTGGCTTCTAAACGCTGAACCGCGTTTGATCTTGCCGCTCTTTTTGACCTTGAAGCGCTTCGCAGCGCCGCGTACCGTCTTCATTTTCGGCATGAACTTCCTCCTTTATAAGATAGCACAAAAAAATCTGTGCAAAACGGGGCGTAATTATAGCGAAAAATATATAAAAAAGAAACGACCGCTCAAGCCCTCCCGGAAGATGGCCGGGACGGGATCACTTTTTCGACTGTTTCTCTTTTTTCGGCACTACGTACATATTCACATAGCGTCCTTCGTGAAACGGCCCCTTCTCCAGATCGGCTATATCTTCGACCATCGGCCATACACTCTTGAGCACCTCTACCCCGGCTTCCGGGTTGGCCATCTCCCTGCCGCGGAGAAAGACGCGAAACTTCACATGTTTTCCGGCTTCGAGAAACTCCCTTGCGTGTTTGACTTTGTAGTTGATGTCGTTTTGGGCGATCTTTACGGAGAGCTTGATCTCTTTTACCTCTATCTGCTTCTGCTTTTTCTTCGCCTCTTTCTTTTTCTTCTCCTGCTGATACTTGAACTTGCCGTAATCCATAATCTTAGCTACCGGAGGGTTGGCCTGCGGTGCAATCAGAACGAGATCGAGCCCCTCTTCCGCCGCTCTCTCCAACGCCTCGTCGCGGCTGACCACGCCGTACTGCGTACCGTCGTCTCCCACCAGGCGAACCTCACGGGCCCTGATATCGTCGTTCATGATCACATCGTTTTTCCTACTCAAATTCTGACCTCACTTGTCTGCTCCTTGATGAGTTTGATAAATTCTTCCGCATCCAGCGTATACTGTTTGCGCTCTCTTCTGTCTCTAACCGCCACCTTGCGGTTTGAAACCTCCTCGTCGCCGATGATGGCGATCATCGGCACCCTCTGCTTCTCCGCCGTACGCACACGTTTTGCCAGAGATTCGTTCCTGTCGTATATCTCGCAGTCTATATCGAACTCCGTCAGCTCACCGGCAAGCTCTTTCGCATAAGCGATATGATCTTCGGCGATCGGAACGAAGATAACCTGCGTCGGTGCTATAAATATCGGAAATTCGCCGGCAAAGTGTTCGGTCAAGATCGCAATGAAGCGTTCGAAGCTGCCCAGAATGGCACGGTGGATCATTACCGGGCGCTTACGCTCGTTATCTTCGTCCACATACTCCATTTCGAAGCGCTCTGGGAGATTGAAATCTACCTGTATCGTTCCGCATTGCCATTTCCGCTTGAGCGCATCGGTAATTTTTATATCTATCTTGGGGCCGTAGAAGGCACCGCCCCCTTCGTCGATGCCGTATTCGAAACCGTTCTCATCGAGCGCCTCTTTCAGTGCCGCGGTAGCGTTATCCCAAATTTCGTCATCGCCTATCGCCTTTTCAGGCCTGGTCGAGATCTCCATCTCGTACTCGAACCCGAAGATCTTCATAACCCTGTCGACAAACTCCAGAACATCGATCACTACCGGCTTTATCTGCTCCGGAGTACAGAATATATGCGCATCGTCCTGGGTGAACTCACGCACCCTCAAAAGTCCGTGCAGCACACCGCTCTGCTCATGCCGGTGAACCACGCCGTACTCGAAATATTTGAGCGGAAGCTCCCTGTAGCTGTGGATATCCTTCTTGTAGATGAGAATATGGCCTATGCAGTTCATCGGCTTGAGCCCGTACTCCTGGGAGTCGATCTCGGTCAGGTACATATTTTCGCCGTAACATGCGTAGTGGCCGCTTATGCGCCACATATCGGCCTTGAGTATTTCCGGGCCCCTTACGGGCTCATAGCCCCTGCGGCGGTGAGCTCTCCACAGAATCTGCTCTATCTTGCTTCTGAGGCGCGCACCTTTGGGCATCCAGAACGGAAGTCCCGCTCCGGCCTCCTCATCGAACATGAAAAGGCCGAGCTCGGTTCCGATCTTACGGTGATCGCGCTTTTTGGCCTCCTCAATCATATGAAGATACTCTTTGAGCGTCTCTTTGTCGGCGAAGGCTATGCCGTATATGCGGGTGAGCATCTCTCTGCTCTCGTCTCCGCCCAGATATGCCCCGGCGACACGGGTGAGCTTGAAGTTGCGCAGAAACTTTGTGTTGGGCACATGGGGACCACGGCAGAGATCTTCAAAGTCGCCTTGGCGGTAGATGCAGAGCCTCTCGTCTTCGATGCGCTTCATCACCTCCTGCTTCAGATCGTCGTCCGCAAACTTCTCGGCGGCCTCCTCTTTGGGTATGCAGTAGCGCTCTATGGGCTGCTTTTTGCCGGCGAGTTTCTGCATCCTCTTTTCGATCTTTTTCAGATCGCTGTCGCTTATCTTCTCGTTTACTCTGAAGTCGTAGTAGAAACCTTCGTCGACGACGGGGCCTACGAAAAACTGTGCATCGGGGTATAACTGTTTGATAGCCTGTGCCATCAGGTGAGCCGTGGAGTGTCGTATCACTTCAAGGGCTTCGGGGGAGTTGTCGAAAAATATCGGTTCGCAGTCGTCGCAGCCTCTTTCGGCGGCGGTCTGGGTGTCTATAATCTGCCCATCTTCGGATCTGTAGGCAATGATCTCTTTTTCTTCCAAGCAATTCCTTCGTTTTTTTTAAAAGTCGAAAGGCGAAAAGCACTTTTTCGAGACATTAAACCCCGCCGGTTCACGGGTAGGTTTTGCTTTTCGGTTTTCGATTTTTCGTTTCGGGAAAAAAGAATGGTGGCCACGACAGGACTTGAACCTGTGACCACTACCATGTCAAGGTAGTGCTCTACCAACTGAGCTACGCGACCATCCGTTGCGGATATATTAGCAGAAAAAAAACTCTTTTTCCATAAAAAGGCGTTTCGAGCGGAGATTTTGTGCCGGAATTATACAAAATCTTCATTGATTTTTTCTTAAATCCCTGCGGAAAAAGAGGTGTTCGATCAAAAGCCACCCTACGGCGAAATCTATCATCACGTCCGCAAAGTTGAATACCGCGAAATCGAATCCACAGTGCCAGTGTACATAATCGACCACTCCGGGCTGAGCGAAACGATCGTATATGTTTCCGGCGGCGGCACCGAACAAGATCCCGAGCGGAAAAGAGTGCGCTTTCAGGTATTTTCCGTGGATGATGTACCCCATGACGGCGGCCAGCAGGCCGATCTGTATCCACTTCAGATAGGGCCCCAGGAACGAAAACATCGAGAAGGCCACGCCTTTGTTGAATACCAGGCTCAGCGAAATACAGCTGCTGTGCCAGTTCCAGCCGGCAAGAAATATCTGCTTTATGCTCTGATCAACTATATATATGCCCGCGGCAGCGAGCAGAAAAACGGTCCACTCTTTAACCATTTAGCGCTTTTTTAAAAAACCTCTCCATCTCCGCCATCCACTTTTCTATCTTTTTGGAACTTTTACCCTCAAGCAGAATGCGCAGTTTGTTTTCGGTACCGCTGTAGCGTATAAGCGAACGCAGACCATCGGCCCTTATCTGCTCCTCTTTCTCTTTCAAACCCTCAATTGACTCGAGCGGCTTTTTTTCGGCAACACGCATATTGAACAACCGGTGCGGGTAGAGCTCAAACGGATTGAGTACTTCGCTCGCCTTTTTACCGCTTCTAAGGATCAGGGCCATCGTCTGAAGGGCCGTGACCAGACCATCACCCGTCTTTGCATATTCGCTGAAGATAACATGTCCACTCTGCTCCCCGCCCAGAACGCAGCCGTTTTTCTGCATCTCCTCCAGGACATATTTGTCCCCTACGTTCGCTCTCACCAATCTTATGCCGTGGGCGGAGAGAAAATCTTCGAATCCCTGGTTACTCATAACCGTCGCTACGATGCAGTCGTTGACCAGTTTCTTTTCACTCTTCAGGTGCATTGCCAAAGCCCCAATAAGCTTGTCGCCGTCAACCAGCTCTCCCCTTTCGTCGACCACTACGAGCCTGTCGGCATCGCCGTCGAAAGCGAAGCCTATATCGGCACGGTACTCCTTGACTTTTTCGCTCAACGTCTCCGGATGTATGGCTCCGCAGTTGTCGTTGATGTTGTATCCGTTGGGACGGTTGTTTATGACGATCACGTCCGCACCGAGCTCTTCGAAAACCGTAGGCGCCACCTTGTAGGCCGCCCCGTTGGCGGTATCGAGCACGACTCGTACGTCGTTTAGCGTCAGATCCGTAGGGAAAGAGTTTTTAAGCTGTACGATATAGCGCCCGATCACATCGTCTATCCGCTTCGACGAGCCTATATCTCTGCCGGTCTTCTGTTCCGATATGAGAAGCTCCGTATTGAAATAGATCTTCTCTATCGCCGCCTCGTCCTTTTCCCCAAGTTTGTTTCCGCGGGCATCGAAAAACTTGATTCCGTTGTCCTCGAACGGGTTGTGGCTGGCACTTATCATGATTCCGGCATCACACCGCATGTTTTCCGTCAAAAAAGCGATCGCGGGCGTTGGCATAGGGCCTATCTGAATAACGTTGTAGCCGACTGCAGTCAGTCCGCTTACAAGGGCGTTCTCTATCATATAACCGCTTCTTCTGGTATCTTTGCCTACCAGGATCTTGTTTGTCTTGGCATGTTTCCTGAAGTAGACACCTGCGGCCATCGCGAGCTTCATCGCCACAAAGGCATCGAGTTTTTTACCGGCCAGTCCTCTAACGCCGTCGGTACCGAAAAGCTTCATATTCTCCCTTTGCGGAATCCTTACATTTAATTTAAATTTAATAAATTTTAAGCTATGATTCCCCAGAATTTTCTAATGACAAGGATTATACCATATGGCACATCATAAATCAGCGATAAAACGCATTCGCCAGACAGCGAAGCGAACGGCACGCAACCGCTACTACAAAACACGTATCAAAAACATCGTCAAAGCGGTCGTTACCGCCGTTGAGAACGGAGACAAAGAGGCTGCGGCCAACGCGATGAAGATTGCCAACCGCGAGCTTCACAAATATGTCAGCAAAGGCATCCTGAAGAAAAATACGGCTGCACGAAAAGTTAGCCGCCTGCAGACGAAAGTCAACTCGCTCGGCGCCGCGTAACAGCGCGCCGGCCCCGGAGCGAACGCCCCCATATGCTAAAAGAGAAACTCCAGCCCTTCATCGACAGATACAACGAAATCAACGCACTTTTGAGCTCTCCCGAGATTACGGGTGATATAAAGAAGATGACCGCTCTCTCAAAAGAGCAGTCCGATCTCGAACCTCTTGTGGAAAAAGCCAGACTCTACATCGACACGGTGGATGCGATAGAGGAGAACCGCTCACTGCTTTCGGACCCGGAGCTCGGAGAGCTGGCAGCCGAAGAGCTCAAGGAGCTGGAGCCCAAACTGGAGAGGATGAACGAAGAGATAAAACTTCTGCTCCTTCCCAAAGATCCGAACGACGACAAAAACATCTATCTCGAGATACGCGCCGGAACCGGCGGCGACGAAGCCGCACTATTTGTAGGCGATCTCTTCAAAACCTATGTCAGGTACGCCGAAAACAAAGGGTGGAAGATCGTCATCGAGAGTTCGAGCGAAAGCGAAGCCGGCGGCTACAAGGAGATAGTGGCCCTGATAAAAGGCGACCGTGTCTACAGCCGTCTCAAGTACGAAGCTGGGACCCACCGCGTGCAGCGTGTTCCGGCAACCGAATCGCAGGGGCGTATCCACACTTCGGCCGTAACGGTGGCGATACTCCCGGAGGTCGAGGATGTAGATGTGCAGATCAACCCCAACGATCTCAAAGTCGACGTATATCGCTCCAGCGGATGCGGAGGGCAGTCGGTAAACACCACCGATTCCGCCGTGCGCATCACCCATATCCCTACGGGTATAGTGGTTGCGATGCAGGATGAGAAGTCGCAGCACAAAAACAGAGAAAAAGCCCTCAAGATTCTTAAAGCGAGAGTCTATGAAAAGCATCTGCAGGAGCAGCTGGCGGCATCGAGTGCCGACAGAAAAGCTCAGGTCGGTTCAGGCGACAGAAGCGAGCGAATCAGAACCTACAACTACCCTCAAAACCGCATAACGGACCACAGGATCGGCCTTACTCTCTACAGGCTCAACGAGATTATGGAAGGCGGCCTTCTGGACGAAATCATAGAGCCACTGATAGCACACTTTCAGGCTGAAGCTATCAAAGAGGCGGGGCTGCAGTAAGGATGCCCGGTGCATGAGCGCCGCAGCGGATTAAAAGTTTATCACCCGTTCGGTAATTTTTGTAGAGAGCATCGCCATCTCTCTTCCAGTATCGAGTTTTGGTGTGCCCCGAGGAAGATCGAACAGATTCCACTGATGTTTTTTGATCGTCCTTTTCACCATATGGGTATACCTCTCTCCCATCTGTGAATAGCGCTTAAGATAGACAGCCGCAACAAAACCTGTAAATGTAATACCCTCTTGCCTGGCGGCCGCTCTCGCTTCGCGAAACTCCTCGTATGCCCAGTGGCGGTTCAGGTTGCGCATATAGGAGGCGATGGACTCCTCCAAAGAGGAGAAGATTCTAATCTTGTAGCGCTCTCCTTCGGGTCTGTTTTTTGGGACTATCCCTCTTTTTCCCCATGTCCACTCCCCAAAAAGGTTGTTAGCCTCTCTCGCAAAGCGGCTCTTTCCCCAGTTGCTCTCTATAGCCGCCTGCGCGAGCACAAGCGATACCGGAATGGTATCTATCCGTTTTAGATACTCTTTTTTGTCGTAAAGAGATTTGACACGGTACTTTTTCGCGATTTTGGCGAGCTTAGCCATCGCTTCCGGATTGGCTATGCCGTCTTCGGTGAAGTGTGAGAAAAAAGCCTTTACAAACGCCCTCTCTCGGCGAATCTTCCGCTCCTCTTTCAGAATCAGAGGATAGAGAATTTTGACGAAACTCTCCTTCTGTTTATTGACATCTTTTATCTTGTAGTAATCAGCCGGAAAAGAGTTCAGAGTGTCAGCCAGTATAACGGCCGACATGAACACAATTCCTGTAACAAATCTAATCAAATCTTCTCTCCAGTACTGTATCGAATATATGGCGGACTTCGCCTTTTAGTGTAACTGTTTCATCTTTTTTTGCAAGCTCCAGCCTTTCACCGCCGGTCGGCACGACGACCATGCTGTTTCCAACTTCTCCTTCGAGGTTGGCACGGTAGAATGCCGCCGCCATCCCCGTTCCGCATGCAAGGGTCTCGCCCTCTACGCCTCTTTCGTATGTGCGCACCCTCAACAGACCCTCGTCGACAGCCGCTATATTGACATTGGCATCAAATCTGTCGCGAAGCTCTTTCGCCTCTTTCAGATCGAAGCTGTCAACAGTGTCAACCATCGCTACAAGGTGCGGGACACCGGTATCTACAAGCCACCACACTTTTCCACCGGCCTCTATCTGACGCTCTTTGAGAACCGGCGGGGTAAGCTCGCTTGTGACAATGTTTCCGTCAACATAAGCCTCTATGGCGCCTGCTCCTGTAAGAAACTGCATCTTATAGCCTGTAAGCCCCTCTTTGCAGGCATAGTGTGCCGCAGCCCTGCTGCCGTTGCCGCACATCGCCGCAACGCTGCCGTCGGCATTGTAAAATTGCCATTCAAAGTCGTAGTTCCCATGCGGCAGAAGAACAATCAGACCGTCCGCACCGACACCCTCCTGCCTGTGACACAGCGCTTTCGCCAGCCCGGAGCGATCTTTTTTGACAAATGTGTGAAATATAACAAAATCGTTTCCGCTGGCTGAATATTTGGCTACTGTCATAATTGACCCCGTTCAATCATATTGTAAACTTTGTCCATATATTATTCATGGCAAAAAAACGGTGCAATTATAGCATAGCTTAAAGCGCGCTTATATTAAGTGGAATTATTAGTTTGATTACCTGTTTTCGGTAATCTCTTTGAAGATACGCTCACACTCGCGTTGAAGATGCTTAAGGTTGCCGCTGTTGTCTATAATATATGCAGCCCGTCTCTTTTTCTCCTCGATATCCATCTGTGCGTCGAGCCTCGCTTCGGCTTCGGCTTCACTCAATCCTTCACGCTCTATCAGGCGCAGTTTCTGAGTCTCTCTCGGTGCATATACGACAATAACCTTCTCTATAGGATAGGCACCTGTCTCGAAAAAGAGAGGAATATCGACAATATATGGGCCTCCGAGTCTATCCTGCTCTTCACTTTGGCGCACTATCTCTTCCCTGATTTTCGGATGCAGCAGCTCTTCGAGCCTTTTTCTGGCATCTCTGTCCGAGAAGACCAGTGCACCGAGCGCCTTTCTGTCGACCTTTCCGTCCACTACGTACCGGTCGCCGAAAATTTCGGCAATACGACCGGTCTCTGCCTGCAGAACCTCCCTTGCTATCGCGTCGGCATCGATCACCCTGAGTCCATAAAGACGCAGAAGATTACAGGCTGTAGATTTCCCGCTGGCTATCCCTCCGGTCAGCGCTACCGCGTGCTCAAATGCCATAATCAGCGTTTGATATACTCTTTAAGATTCTCGAACGTAGATGTGGGCAGAGCAAACCGTGCGATATGAAGGTCGCTGTTGTAGTATTCGAACCCGTCCGTCAAATCGGCACGCTGAAGATTTATGTCGGCCGTGGGGTGAAAAAACCTGCTCCCCATGGCGAGCCACCTCTCGCCGCCGAGGCGAACCATCGACGTATAACAAAACGGCATAACTATCTTGTACTCTTCGCAGAGCGCCGAAAGCGTCGCTTTATGGCCCGCCATATCGAAAAGCTGGCTGGAAGCGTCGCTTACGACTACACCCTTTTCCGACAAAACGGCGGCTATCTTCGCAAAAAATGCGCTGTCGCCGAAATCTATATCTTCGAAACGGTTTATCAGCACTATATCGTAGCGGCCTTCATCCGCCGCAGCCAGAAATTCGCCCGGGTCCATAACACTCAGAGCGACACGGTCATCCTCCAGGGCTCCGGCATAGAGCCCCATGGCCGATGCCGCCTCCACCATATCCGCATCTCTCTCTACGATCTCTATCTCGACCCCTTTATGCTTCAGGAGCTCATACGCCAAAGCACCGTCGCCGCCGTCTATCACCAGCACCCTTGCCGGCTCTTCGTGCGTGCACATCGCTGTGTGCGCCATGACCTCGTGACGCATAGCACTGTCGTGTTCGCAATAGAGCGTATTTTCGCCCCGGACAAGAATTTTGCCGAAATACCCGGAACCGTAAACCTTTGCGGCACCCTTTTCAAAAATTGTCTCTTTTACGCCGTATTCGCTCTTTGCGATATCTCCGGCTTCCTGTGTCAACCACATATAATGCTCCGAAATCTAATTTTGCAAGATTGTAGCAAAATCGCTTTAAAGGGGTTTTAACCAAAAACGCTTTTGCCGGCAAGAAAGGAAACGAATATGAGCAGCGTCATAACACCGAACCGGTTCATGTAACGGCGATTGTTTATGAATATCGAAATAACCGTCCCGGCAAGCACAAAAAGAATCAATATTCCATATAGTATGAATATGAGCGCTATCTGCTCTTGCGGCAGCTCCATTCTGGGCCCTTCGAGCATAAATGTCTGCACCGCCGTCCATACTATCCATATAAAAAGTATTACCGAGAATGAAAACAACCAAAAAAGCACCTGAACTTTACCGCTTCGTTTCACGATACAGTATATCCTCTATGAATCTTTTCATTATAATACTCCAAAAAGGGTAAGGAGTCGATTATGAGCGCACTGGTTGAGTTCGCAATGTTTCCTACAGATAAAGGCGAGAGTGTCAGCGCCTATGTAAGCAGAATCATGAAGGCCTTTGACGAGAAAGGGGTTGAGTATCAGCTGACACCGATGGGTACCATTTTCGAGTGCGATACAGTCGAGGAGGCGACGAAGCTGATCGATCTCGCCTACTCGGTTCTGGAGCCCGACTGCAACCGCGTATACACCACGATAAAGATGGATATCAGAAAAGGACGATCCGGTCGGATGAAGCAGAAGATCGAGTCGATTCAGAGACGGTTATCGGAAAGTTAATGTGATATAATTTCACAAACTTTTCACGTGGAGGCGACAGATATGTGTGCTGAAAGAGTTCAACGTATATTGACGGCCATAATGCTGGGTATAGCGCTTATGTTCATGGCCCAGGGGGCAGCCGGCGATGCCCTCTCTTTGAAAATCGGAGTCGCCCTGCAGGCGTTTATCATCTTGATGATGCTCGTATGGGCTTTTACAAACTTCTGTCCATCACTATGGTTCTTCACCAAAGTTTTCGGACCGTGCGACTGGAATAAGGAAAAGAGCTCGAATGAGTAATGTAAGCTACAAAGATGCCGGTGTCGACATTGACGCCGGAAACGCCTTCGTCGAGGCGATCAAACCGGCGGTAAAATCGACGTTCGACAAAAATGTGATCGGCGGCATCGGCTCTTTCGCCGGGGCATACGCACTGCCCGGGGGATACAAAGAGCCTGTAATGCTGGCGGCCACAGACGGTGTGGGGACAAAACTGAAACTCGCCATAGAGAGCGGAAAGCTCGATACCGTCGGAATAGACCTGGTGGCGATGTGCGTAAACGACCTTATATGCAACTTCGCAACACCGCTCTTTTTTCTCGACTACTACGCTACGGGCAGACTCAAAGTCGAAGAGGCGAAAGCGGTAGTGGAGGGAATAGCCGAGGGGTGCCGCAGGAGCGAGTGCGCCCTTATAGGCGGTGAGACCGCCGAAATGCCCGGTATGTACAGCGAAAACGATTTCGATCTGGCAGGTTTTTCGGTTGGAATCGCCGAAAAGTCGGAGATGAACCGCCTTGAGCATGTTAAAGAGGGCGACATTCTCGTAGCGCTCCCAAGCAGCGGGGTGCACTCCAACGGCTTTTCACTCGTAAGAAAGCTACTCTTCGAGAAACTTGGAATGGAGTTCGACGACGAATTCGACGGCAGACCACTCATAGAGACACTCCTTGAACCTACGAAAATATATGTAAAGACATTCAAGGCGCTGAAAGAGAAGATAAACGCACTTGCCCATATCACCGGCGGCGGCCTTGTGGAGAACCTGCCGCGTATACTGCCGGAAAATCTGCACGCCGTGATCGACTCATCCAAAATAGAGAGCCTCCCCATCTTTGACCTGATCGGAAAACATGTAGCAAAAGAGGAGATGTTCAGAACCTTCAACATGGGGGTCGGGATGGTTCTGGTAGTAAGTCCCGAAAATGTAACCGATGTGCTCGAAAATAGTGACGGTTACGTCATAGGCGAGCTGAAGCTCGGCGAAAAAGGTGTAACCCTCTTTTGATATACGCCGTCTCCAAACTCTTCACGGCGCTCTTTCTGCCGCCGGGTATTTTCATTCTGATTCTGGGGATATGTGCGGCTTTTGCAAAGAGATACAGGGGGCTCCTTGCCGCATCGACCCTTCTGCTCTATGCGCTTAGCATCCACCCGGTAGCCGACAGACTTCTCGCCCACTACGAAGAGCCGTTCAGAGACACCGCACTGCCGGTACGCGCCGATGCCGTAGTCTCCCTCGGAGGGGGCAACATGCGATTCAACCCAATACCGCTTGTAGACGAGGCGTTCAAGCGCCATATATACGCTCTTGCACTGGCGAAAAAAATGGACGCTCCTCTAATAGTCAGCGGCACGGGAGAGAGAGGATACAACGAGTATCTCGCCCTGATCGACTCCCTGAAGAGCCTGGAGCCCATAGTTTCGCAGCAGCTCCGAAACAGTTGCGAAACAGAGTTGTCCCACTTCTGCATAATTCCGGAGACTCGGAGCTCGGATACATACGAAAACGCGAAGCTCTCCGCCGAAATCCTTCAAAAAAATGATCCGGCAGTCGTGGTGGTCACTTCCGCCTACCACATGAAAAGAGCGCTCGCGCTCTTCCGTCTCGCTGGTATAAAAAGGGTTTATCCGGCCGCCGTAAACTTCTATATCGACAGCTCGAAAAAAGGTTTCGAAGCAAAAGATCTTCTTCCGTCCGTATGGGCACTTCTAAACAGCTACAGAGCAATACATGAGTTTTTCGGGATGGTTAAAGTAAAACTGAGAGAGCTTGCGAAAAAGTAGGTATGGCGCGGTGGACGAGACTCGAACTCGCGACCCCCGCCGTGACAGGGCGGTATTCTAACCAACTGAACTACCACCGCACCTATTGAAGAGCAAAACAGTACGCTTTCAATCCAATCAACACCAACCTACGTGGTGACCCGTGTTGGATTCGAACCAACGGCCCATTCCTTAAAAGGGAATTGCTCTACCAGCTGAGCTAACGGGTCGTAAAGAGAGTGAAATTATAGCCTCTTTTCTTTAAAATCTAATTATGAACCTGTTCTTCTCGTTAACATACTCGTAGGCAAAGAGAAATCCGTGCGCCTTGACTATGATATCGACGATATAGAGCCCAAGCCCGAGCCCGCTGACGGCACCTTCGCCCTGTGTATAGGGCCTTGTATAGTAGTCGAGAGGGTGCTGCAGCTTTTTTCCCCTGCTCTCTACGACAATCTCTTCACTGTCGGCAACCACCTTGAAGTGTTTGTCGGGTGAGTACTTTAACGCATTGTCCAACAGGTTTTTCAACGCTATGCTGAATAGTTTGAAGTCCGCCTCGATGCGCACAGGGGCTATCTCGTACTCCCCCCTGCTCTTCTCTATCATGGCAAGATCTATAGCCTGATCCACGATATCCTGTATCATGAGTGCTCTTTTGTCTATCGGAAGGCGGCCGCTGCTCAGCTGCTCTATCGTCGAAAACTCGTTGATCGCACCGTCAAGGCGCACAAAGATGCTTTCGAGCCTCTCCTTCTGCTTCGACTCGGGCAGCATCTGCACTATCAGGTTCCCTTTCGCCAAAGGGGTTTTGAGCTCATGCATAATGTTTCGCATAAAGAGATTTCTCGAACTAATCAGCGCCCTTATTCGCTCTATCGCCTCGTCTATCGCCTGCGAAACCTGCGCTATCTCGTCGCTGCCTTCAATTTTGCAGTGCACGTCGAGATTCCCCTCTCCGAATCTTCTGATGCACTGCTGCAGAGACTTCAGTGGTTTGAGCTTCAGCCATATAGCCCAGTATATAAGAAGGATCAAGAGTGTGGTCAGACCGAAATAGATCCAGACTATTTTGGGATCGTAGGGCTTGAACTTTAGATCTTCAAAGAGTATCAGTCTGCCGAAACTGTTTATAAGCAGATATATCCTGCCATCTTTTTCAAGCATATCTATAAAGCCGAATGCTGTGGGCTGGCGGCCGAGAAGTTTTGCTCCCTTTAGCAGTCGCACCCCCTCTTTGCGCTCTTTTATCCACTTCATACCGTATTTCAGCGCTGCCTCTTCGATCTCTCCCGGCAGAGTGCTGCGTTCCATGCGAAGAAGGATATTTTGCGCAAAGAGGATGTTGCGCTGAACCATAATCTGGGAATGGCGGTACCTGTCTCCGACGGAGTAGAAGTAAAAAGCGGTCCCGGCGGCAAGGATGGCTATTACGAATATCGCGGTTATAAAGAGGAATATCGATACGCGTCTCATGGGGTCAGCCGATACCCCAAACCGCGAACCGAGCGTATATAGCGCGGATGCTTCGGGTTGTCGGACAGCTTGTGGCGTATTCGACTGATAATTACATCTATGCTTTTTAGCGAGCTCTCTTCGTGAATCGCATCTACGCTATAAATAAGATCTTCTCTCGAGACAACTTCATTCGCATGCTCAAGCATATAGGAGAGAATTCCATACTCCGCTGCCGTAAGATGGAGCGGCTCGTTCTTGAAATATATCATCTTGGTATCACTGTCGATACGAAGATCGGCCTCTTTTTTTTCATCCTCACCACGCTGACCATCACGCCCTATTCGCCTGAGAATGCTCTTTATCCTGGCGACCAGCTCTCTGGGGTCATAGGGCTTCGGAAGATAGTCGTCGGCCCCCTTTTCCAAGCCGACTATCTTGTCCGTCAGGTCGCTTCTTGCCGAGGAGATCACGATGGGAACGTCGCTCCTTTTGCGTATCTGCTCGCACACCTCCAGACCGTCCATTCCCGGAAGGCTGAGATCGAGGATAACGAGATCGAATTCATGCGTATCGAGCTCGCTCAGTCCCAAAAAAGGGTCCGGTACGTTGATCGTCTCTATATTGAAACGGTGAAGATATTCGCTCAGAATCTCTGCGAGCTCCTCGTCATCCTCTATCATCAGAACCTTGGCCATACTCTCTCCTATCGGACGACCAGTATCCTTATCATCCCTCTTCTGTTTACATAGACTCTTTTGTCACCGGGGTACTTCTTCATCGCTTTTTGGATATCGCCGACCCGTTTTATCATCGTGTCTTCTATCTGAATGATAATATCTCCGGCCATAAATCCCGCTTTATCCGCCGGGCTATCGGGCTTGACCCCCGTTACTATAACCCCTTCGATATCCTCGGGAATCCCCATCTGCCTGCGCATACGCTCGGTTAGATTGCTCAGCTCAAGACCATCCACGAAACCGCCCTCACCACCGCTTTTCATACTCCTTTCGGGGAAGTGGGCCAGTTTGACTTTCACACTCTTTATCTTTTTGTTGCGCTCAAACGTCAACTCCACCACACTGCCCGGGGAAATGGACCCGATCGCGTTTTTGAGATCACTGGCATCTTTTATCTCCTGATCGTTGACCCTGATTATAAGATCGCCCCGTTTCAGGCCGGCCTTTTGTGCAGGAGTATCTTTATCGACATTCAGAACTACAGCACCCTCCTTGTTTCTGTATACCTTCTGCAGCTGCGGCGTAAGGTCACTGATACTGACTCCCAGATATCCGTAATCGACCTTGCCGTGCTCTATCAACTGTGTAGCGACTCGCTTGACCATATTGACCGGAATCGCGAAGCCTATCCCGTTGTTGGCTCCGCTTCTGGTTATGATGGCGCTGTTTATTCCTATCAGTACACCGCGGCTGTCTACAAGTGCCCCGCCGCTGTTTCCGGGGTTGATGGCGGCATCCGTCTGTATGAAGTTCTCATACTGATTTATTCCGACACTATCTTTTCCCAGGGCCGATACTATCCCCTGGCTTACACTCTCGCCGACGCCGAACGGATTTCCTATGGCAAAAACCAGGTCGCCTGTCTTAAGCGCATCAGAGTTGCCCATCGTTGCGGCCGGAAGCCCGCTAGCATCGATCTTTATAACGGCTATATCGCTTTTCGGATCCGTTCCGACCACTTTCGCACTGTAATCTTTTGTGCTGCCCGGAAGTGTCACATGAACCTCATCGGCATCTGCCACGACATGGTTGTTTGTGACTATATACCCGTCACTTGTTATGATCACACCGGACCCCAGAGAGTGCTGTATCCTCTCTCTTGGCATCGCCTGCCCAAACGGCATATTGAAAAACTGCCGGAAAAAGGGGTCCATGAATGCGGGCGGAATATTCTGACGCACCCTCTTTTTCGCGGATATATTCACAACCCACTCCCTCGCATCCTTTATAGCTTCGTTGAAAGAGAGTATCTTTCCCGCCTCCGGCATAACACGCTCTGCGGAAGGTGCCTGTTTGAACTCAACACTGCTGGCCATGAGAGAAGCCGCCAAAACAGCGGACACAACTATTGTCTTTTTCATATTTTTATTCTCCTGAAAACTCTTTTAGCCGGCTCTTTGGCAGGCCCTGCAAGGCTGCTGTAAATCTTGGAAGGTCTTGCATAGCTGAACACAGGCAGTCTAAAAGGAGGAGCAAAATGTCGCCGGGCAGGGCCTGCCAAAGAGCCGGTTTCTCAATTTGTATTGTATACGCACCTCGGTAAACACCCGACAACGAATCGTAAACGGAAGGTAAACGGTCCGTTTGGATGGTATAATTTCAAAACTTCGCAAGAGCGCACAGATGCGCCTTAAATCATTCTAAAGGGTTCTTTTGGGCATATTTAAAAAACTTACGGCAGTCATCATAATTTTGGTACTGGCCAATATCGGCTTCATCTGGTACGGCCAAGCCAGCTTTGAAGCTACGGTAAAAACATTGGCGAAGTCGTTTACGGAAAACAATACTACTGCAAACCTCGGCGATCCGGCTGCAGAAGATATTGAAAAATATATTGAAAAAAGCGGGCTGAAAGAGCATCCGTATAAGACCATTGCCGTACAGTTTGAAGGAGAGTACAGAAACAGGCCCTCCTCTAAATGGGCAAAGATGCACTCGCTGGCGCTTCTTAGGCCCTCTGCCGATATGATGTGGGCTGTTAAACTTGAAACCAACCCGGTCGTAACGTTCAACGCACTGGAGACATACCATGCGGGCCGTGCGTCTATGCAGATGCTGCTTTTTGGCATCATACCTACCGGCGAAGTGGAGGGAAAAGAGTTTGCCCGCTCGGAGCTTGCACGTCTTCTTGCATACAGTGTCTACAACCCAGCGCTGCTCGAACTGCCCTCCATAGAGTACAGGGCCGTTGACGAGAGGAGAACGGAGGCCACCATACACGACGGCAATATCAGTGCGACGGTGACTTTCGTTACATCTTCAAACGGCGATATCGTGGAGATTACGAGCGGTGACAGGGTGAGACCGCTGAAAAAAGGGGGCTTTATGCGGACCGCATGGCGTATGCAGATAAACTCTTACGGAGAGTTCGACGGACTGCGTCTTGCCAAAGATGTAGTGGAGGCGTGGATAGTCGACGGCAACTCCATAGAGTACTCAAAAAGCAGACTCGACTCCGCAAAACGGCTGTGAAGATAGATAGACTCTTTACAGACCGCCGGGGCGGGGTGAGCTCGTCGCCGTACGAGAGCCTGAACCTCGCACTCCATACCGGAGACGACCCCGCCTCGGTCGCACGCAACCGAAACATACTGCAAAAAAGAGTCGGCCTGCCTATCCGCTTCATGCAGCAGGTTCACGGCGACAATATCGCTATTGTAGACGAGAGTTCACCGGAAACTCTGCCGGATTGCGACGCGATAGTTACGAACAGGCCGGGCATTGCTCTCGCGGTTATGGTCGCTGACTGCATTCCTATGCTTCTTTTCGACAAGAAAAAGGGTGTAGCGGCGGCGGTTCATGCCGGGCGTAACGGCACCTTTTTGAATATCGGTGCAAAGTGTGTAAAAACGATGGTGGAGCGTTTCGGATGCCGAAGCGGGGATATATATGCCGAGATGGGCCCCTCTATCCGTGCCTGCTGCTACGAAATCTCGGAGGAGATGGCCCGGTTGGTGCGAAAAAGTTTCGGCGAAAGTTATATGAACGGTCGTTATCTCGATCTGCAGAGCCTAAACCGTGACCGACTGCTCGAAGCGGGGCTTAGAGAGGATAGAATCGATATTTCCGATATATGCACCTGCTGCAGCACAGATCACTTCTCGTATCGCCGCGAAGGTACGACCGGCCGTTTCGCCGGGGCGATATGGATTGAAAACCGCTAAATCGTCTATTTTCGTCCGTTTTGGCCTTTTATCTTTTCAAGCCACTCCTCGAGCCGCTTTTCGAAGCCTGCCCCTTTCGATTCGTAAAACTTCAGATCTTCTCTCAGGTACTCCTGTTCGACCCAGCCGCCGAAATCGTGCGGGTAGAGATAGCCGGGGTGGTCGGGACTTCTAAGATGCTTCGGTACGGGTATCAGGGCTCCATTCTCCACAGCCTTCAAAGCCCTGTTCACTGCGACATAGGAGCTGTTCGACTTGGGGGAAGAGGCCAGATATACGGCGCACTGCGCCAAAATTATACGCGCTTCTGGATAACCTATGCGGCTTACGGCCGTCATCGTATCCACCGCGATTCCAAGTGCGTTGGGGTTGGCGTTGCCTATATCTTCGCTCGCGAATATCACCATGCGTCTGGCGATGAACTCCGGCGGTTCGCCGCCGGCTATAAGCCTTGCCATCCAGTAGAGGGCGGCATCGATATCGGAGCCTCTTAGACTCTTTATCATCGCACTTATCAGGTTGTAGTGGGTATCGGCCCCTCCCGCTCCGTCGTGAAGTGCACTCGGACGCAGGCTTTTTAGGGCTCGAAGAGTCACCGTCGACTCTACGGCCAGCGCCGCTTCGAGCAGGTTCAGCATCGCCCGCATATCGCCGCAGCTCGAGTCGACCAGATACTCTTTTGCACCCTCTTCGATCTCGAACCCTTCACTTCTGCGCACCCTCTCCAGCATAATAAGCAGATCTTCGGATTCGAGCGGCCTGAACTCAAAAAGCAGAGACCTCGAGCGCATCGCCGCTGTCAGAGAGAAGTAGGGGTTCTCGGTTGAAGCGCCTATCACCAGGGCGTCGTAACGCTCCATAAAGGGCAAAAGAACCTCCTGCTGGTTCTTGCTCAATCTATGCACCTCGTCGATGAAAATGAGCGGTTTCAGAAGCGCTCCGGCATACTGCTTGAATATGGACCTAAGATCCTCCACCTTCATCGTGGTTGCATTGAGCTCGTAAAAAGGTCTCGCTAATTTGTCGGCTACTATACGAGCGAGAGTGGTTTTTCCTGTACCGGGTGGTCCGTAGAAGAAACTGTGCTGCAGCGCATCCTCTTCTATCAGGCGCCGCAGCGAAGCGCTTGGAGAGAGCAGGTGATCCTGGCCTATAAACTCCCCGAGAGAATTGGGCCGGTAGAGCAGAGCAAGATTTTTGGAGCCCATACCCTATCCATGCACCACCTGCACCACGACGGTACGCTCCCTGGGGCCGTCGAATTCGCACAGGAAAATACCCTGCCACCTGCCGAGCTGAAGCTTGGCATTCTCCATCGGTACGACGACCCTCGCACCGCAAAGAGCAGATTTGATATGGGCCGCCGCATTCTCCCCCTGGTGATGGTAGGGCTGAGAAGCCGGAGCTATACGACCGAGAGCTTCGAGAAAGTCGCGCCTTAGCTGGGGGTCTATGTTTTCAAAGAGTATGATACTTGCGGTAGTATGCGGAACGAAGACGGTAACAAGCCCGCTTTTTACACCCTCTTTTATCACGGCTTCATTCACCTTTTCCGTCAGATCGATCATCTCCGACGTATGCTTGGTATCGATTTTCAGTTCAATCACGTTGTTCCTCCTGTTGGGCCTTCTTTATGAAAGCGTGCAGATCATCGTACTCTCTTTGTGTAAGAAAGCGCGTTTTCCCCTTGGGCAGGTTGTTTAGACTTATGCCCCCGAAGCTTACGCGATGAAGATCGAGCACCTCTCTGTCGAAATGGGCGAAAAATCGGCGAAGTTCGCGGTTTTTGCCTTCACCGATGGCTACACGGATCTTCGAGTAGTTGGTCCCGTTTTTAATGATTTGGTATGCAAAAAACGGGGCGAACTCCATCTCTTCGATTCTACTCTTTTCGTGAGCTCCCTTTTTTCCTCTTATCTTCATGCCGCTTTGCATCGCTTTTTCCATGCCAGGGGTGATAGAGCCTCTTATTTTCAGGTTGTAAACACGCTCCAGGCTGCTGCGCATCAGCAGATCCGCCACCTTTGGAGAGTCGGTGAGCAGAAGCAGTCCTTCGCTCGCAAAATCGAGCCTGCCGACCGGTACGAAGTGGGCGAACCGCTTAGGAAGCGAATCGTAAATCGTTCTTCTGCCCACCGGGTCCTTTTTGGTAACGAGCTCACCCTTGGGCTTGTGGTAGACTAAAACCGTCATTTCGTGCATAGACTTCGGCTTTATCACACGGTCATTCAAAACCACCTTGTCGTCAGGGCCGACACGATAGGAGAAATCCTTCACCTGCTTGCCGTTTACCTGAACCCTACCCTCCTCTATCAGCCTGTCGGCTTCACGGCGGGAGTACTTGGTATAGTGCGAGATAAATTTGTTGAGCCGCATGCCTTCGCTCATCTTTTTATCCCCGCTTCCACAAGGTCGTGAAGATGCAGAACGCCTTTTACGCGGCCGCTATCGTCCACTATGGGCAGAAGCTGTATCTTGTGGTTCTCTATCATCTCGAGGGCTTCTGAAGCGAGCATCCTCTTGTTTCTACAGGTTTTCGGGTTTCTGTTGGCGTACCTGATAGCTTCACTCTCGAGCGAAAAGCTGCTGTCCATAAGGGCGCGCCTGACATCGCCGTCGCTGAGTACCGCTACCAGCCTTCCCTCTTCATCCTCTATCAAAACGTTTCCGAGCCTTCCTTCGCTCATCACCACCACAGCCTCTTTAAGAGAGGTTTCCGGCGATATGACGGGCAGGTTTTCGCGCCTCATGAGATCTTCTATCTTCACAAAAAGACGTTTGCCCAGAGAGCCTCCGGGATGGAAAGATGCAAAATCTTCGGCCCTGAAATCTCTCTTTTTCATCAGTGCTACAGCCAAAGCGTCGCCGAGCGCCATTGTCAGGGTGGTGGAAGAGGTCGGTGCAGCCCCAAGCGGGCACGCCTCTTTTTCAACCTTTATCGAAAGAGAGATATCCCCGTATTTTGCCAGTGTAGACTCACTCTCGCCCGTCATGGCTATGAGGGGGATATCGAAGCGCTTTATATGCGGGAGTATCTTTACCAGCTCCTCGCTCTCTCCGCTGTAGCTTATGGCTATCACCAGATCGTCAGGGCCTATCATACCCAGATCGCCGTGAAGCGCCTCGGTAGGGTGGATAAAAAAGCTGGATGTGCCTGTACTCGCAAGCGTGGCCGCGATTTTGGCCCCCACAAGGCCCGACTTTCCAACTCCCGTGACGATACACTTTCCCTTTATTCCGTAGATGAGCTCTACCGCTTTGTCAAAACTCCCGTCAAGACCCTTTGCAGCACCCAGCAGCGCCTGCGCCTCGGTTTCGAGTACCTCTCGGGCAACGGCAAGCATATTGCCGCTCTCTTTTTCTCTCTTCATTCTCTCTTCGCCTCTTTCACGGCTCTTAAACGACATAGATGGTAGGCACGATCAGCGGGTAGCGCTTCATTTTTCTGAGCACATGTTTTCTCACAGCCTGCCTTATATCGTTCTCGATCATTCTGGTGTCGAGCTTCTCTGCCTCCTTCTGGTGTGCCATATATGTCTCTATTATAGCCTCTATCTCCTTGGCGAACCTCTTGTCCTCTTTGTCCGCGACTATCCCGAAACTGCTTACCCTCGGGTGTCCTACAAGCTTGTGCGTATTCTGGTCTATCTGCGCGACGATCATTATGATGCCCTCTGTGGCCAGTTTCTGGCGATCGAGAACAATGTCGTTCTCAATCTCTATATTCGCCTGGTTGTCTATATATGTCTTGCCGGTCTTGATCGTCTTGACCTTCTTGAGATACCTGGGCGTTAGCTCAACCTGGTCGCCGTCGCTCATAAGAAGAATGTTCCTCTCGTCTACACCGCATGAGACCGCCGTCTTCGCGTGCCTTGCGATGTGGTTGTACTCGCCGTGCACCGGAAGGAAGAATTTGGGCTGTGTGAGTCTCAGCATCAGTTTCTGCTCCTCCTGCGCGGCGTGACCGGAGACATGAATCTCGCTGAAGTCCTGATAGGCGACGGTGGCTCCCGCGCGAACCAGATGGTTCATTATGCGCGAAACACTCGCCTCGTTCCCGGGAATCGCCTTGGCCGAAATGATAATCGTATCGGAGGGCTTTATCTTTATGTGCCGATGCTCGTCCGTCGCCATTCTAAAGAGTGCGCTCATCGTCTCGCCCTGGCTTCCGGTAGTCACTATGAGTACTTCGTTATCGTTGTACCTGGTCACTTCGTGGGCATCTATAAAGATATCTTCCGGAATATCTATATAGCCGAGCTGTCTTGCGGTTTCGAGGTTACGCTCCATGGAGCGGCCTATAACCGCCACCTTGCGGTTGTACTTTATGCCGTGCTCTATCGCCTGGTAGACCCTGTGTACGTTGGAAGAGAAGGTCGACATGATTACGCGCCCCTTCGCTTTCGCGAATAGGTGGTCGAATGTGGGGCCGACCGTCTTTTCACTTCTCGTGATACCGCCCTTGTGGGAGTTTGTACTGTCGGACAGAAGGCACAGAACCCCCTTCTCGCCATAATAGGCGAGCCGCTGTAGATCGGCCGGGTAGTCGTCGACGGGTGTATGGTCGATCTTGAAGTCACCTGTGTGTATTATGACTCCCGCCGGGGTCGTTATCGCCAAAGAGGAGGCGTCTATGATGGAGTGGGTCATATGTATCCACTCCACCTCGAAATCCCCGATTTTTATGGGCTTTCTCTTCTCTATGAAACGAAAATAGCTCTTGTCGTTTTTGAGTCCGTGTTCGTCGAACTTGTTGGCGATCATACCCAGGGGCAGGGGAGTACCGTATATGGGGAACTTCAGCTCTTTGAACAGATAGGGGACCGCTCCGATATGATCTTCGTGCGCATGCGTGATTACGATTCCGTCGATCTTATCCTTTATCGCGTGCAGATAGCTGAAGTCGGGAACCAGAATGTCGACACCGTGCATATCTTCCGTCGGGAAGCTCATGCCCACATCAATTACTATGGCGCTGTTTTCGGTCTCAAGTACCGCAATGTTGCCGCCGATTTCACCAAGGCCGCCAAGAGGGGTGAAGCGTACGCGCGCCTTGTTGCTCATATCGATTTTGGCAGCTGTATCGAGGCGCTCTTTATGAACCTCTTTGTTTGCGGCTATAGCCTGGTTTATATCCGTATAAACCCCGTCTGCGCTACGTTTTACGTTCGCAGGAGTTTTGTAGTGAGACTCCGGATTGCGGCCGTTGCCACGTCCTCTGCCCCTCTGTCCGCCCCGGTTGCGGGAGTTGCCGCCCCGTGGCCGGTTTCTGCCGCCTCCCTGCTGATCCTGGCTGCGCTGCTCAGGACGCCTCTCCGACTGTTTCTGCCCTCCGCCCTGTGCTCTTCTGGACCGGCGGTTACCGCTCTTTTGCGCTCCTCCGCCCTGATCGTTTCGAGACTGGTTTCCCCGGTTTTCGTTCTTTTTCTCTTCCATCAATATCACCTTGCAAAATAGATTTTAGGTGGTGATAGAGGGATGTTTCCACTTCATGAGGACGGACCGAAGAGCCCAGGCCCAAAGAAGCCAGTGCGCCGTTTACATCTTTTTTGTCGAACCTGGACGAAAGGTTTTTTGCCAGAGTCTTTCTCGGCTGCTTGAAAGCCGTTTTCAAAAAATCTTCAAACTCCGGATCGTCGAGCAAACTCTTTTTCCGAATCTGAAGTACCGACGACATCACTTTGGGAGCCGGAACGAACGCTTCCGGAGGAACATCGAAACAGATATCTACCTCCGCACAGCTCTGAGCCAGAACCGAAAGAGCACAAAACTGTTTTTCTCCCGATTTCGCACTGAATTTTTCGGCCACCTCTTTCTGAACCATGACCAGCATGCTTTTGCAGTTTGGGTCTTTCAGTGCTCTCAAAATGATATTCGTAGCAATGTAATAGGGCAGGTTCGCGACCAGATGGTACGGTCGGTCAACCAGACTATTTTGCTTCCAGTGGTCCAGAACATCCGTACAGTGGAGCCTGAATCTTCCATTTTCCATAGAAGATTCAAACTTTCTGCGCAGATGTCCGCATAGATCTTTGTCCACCTCATAAGCGGTGACATCCTTAATCTTGACCAGATAACCGGTCAAATCACCTAACCCAGGTCCAATCTCGACCACTTCCAGGTCGTCATTGGGCATCGATTCGATGATCTTGTGCAGTACCGTTTCATCTTTCAGGAAATTCTGGCCAAACTTTTTTTTGGCGATCTTTTCACTTTTTTGATGAAAATTAGGCTTTATCATACTGAAACTTTTCTTAAAAAGAGATTACATTTTTAAAGAATGCTTAAACTTTTCGTCACTTCGTGCCGGTTTGCGCTATAATTTGGCAAACATTATACCAGTTTCGTCCCTGTATGCACAGGGCGCAGCCGCCAGTCGGTTTCAGCTCATGGGCCGGCCGTGCGTTATACAGTCCATGTATGAAAGAGAGTGGAGTTGGAAACATTTGCAAAACGTATCATCCCGTGTCTGGACGTCAAAGACGGACGCGTTGTCAAGGGTGTCAACTTCGTAGGCCTCAAAGACGCCGGCGATCCGGTAGAGGTTGCCAAACGCTACAACGATGAGGGTGCGGACGAAGTGACGTTTCTTGACATAACGGCAAGCCACGAAAACCGCGACACGATTGTACATATCGTGGAAGAGGTCGCGAAAGAGGTCTTCATACCTCTCACAGTCGGTGGAGGAATAAGAAAGCTTGACGATATATATGCACTTCTGAATGTCGGTTGCGACAAGGTAAGTGTCAACTCGGCCGCAATAAAGCGTCCGGAGTTCATCGATGAGGGGGCCAAACGGTTCGGCTCGCAGTGTATCGTAGTAGCGATCGACGCCAAACGTAAGGCACCCGGCAGATGGAACGTATTTATAAACGGCGGGCGTATCGATACAGGTATCGATGTTCTGGCATGGGCAAAAGAGGTTGTAGATAGAGGCGCGGGAGAGATACTGCTTACCTCCATGGATGCCGACGGAACCAAAGCGGGTTACGACAACGAGTTGAACCATGCAGTCAGTTCAAGCGTCAACGTTCCTGTCATCGCCAGCGGCGGAGCGGGCACGATGGAGCACATAAAAGATGCATTCGTGTCCGGTGCTGATGCGGCACTCGCAGCCTCCATCTTCCACTTTAAAGAGATAGAGATCATGGATCTCAAACACTATCTTCGACAACACAACATACCGGTGAGGCTATGATCGTCTCAGCCGGAAACAATGAAACATTTCCTTTTGCCGTGCCTATCGGCATAGGCCTCTGTGAGAGTGCCGTAAACCTTACCCGTCTCGTATTGATGCAACCACCGGAGTTCCTGCTTTTCGTCGGTAGCGCCGGCACATATGGAAGGCATGAGATCTTTGACATAGTCGAGTCGAAAGCCGCATGCCAGATAGAGCTTTCATATCTGCAAAAGAAAAGCTACACCCCTCTACAGGACAACCTGATCGTCTCCGATCAGAATGTTTCACGTGAAACCCCAATCTTCACTCTCTCTTCGGGGGAGAAGCCGTCGATAGTCAACTCGAGCAACTATATATCCACGGATATAGAGCTTGCAGGGAAGCTCAACAGGCTCGGAATCGGGCTTGAGAATATGGAGTTTTACTCCGTGATGGTGGTCGCTCAAAGATTTCAGATTCCATGCGGCGGCATTTTCGTTATAACCAACAGATGTGACGAAAATGCACACAGCGACTTTGTCAAAAACCATGAAAAGGCGATGTATCGTCTTGTCAAACATTTGCAGAAGAGGGTACCCAATCTTGAATCCTTCTATACTTGATTATACACAGGAAGAGCTCGAAAAACTTTTCCCGCCTAAATTCCGTGCCAAACAGATTTACAACTGGGTTTACCAGCACCACATAGATGACTTTATACAGATGGAGAATCTGCCGAAAAAATTGCGATCCGAAATAGCAGAGAACTATAGACTCTCTCCACTTACTATAGTCCGAAAAGAGCAAAGTAGTGACGGAAGTATCAAATATCTGTTTCAACTTGAAGATGGCCATACAGTCGAATCGGTTCTATTGAAAATGAAAGATGAAGAGTATGATGAGAGTGGAGAGCTGCTGCACCATGCGAAATATACGGTCTGTGTCTCCAGCCAGGTAGGGTGTAAGGTGGGATGCACATTCTGTCTAACTGCAAAGGGAGGCTTCGTCAGGAATCTTACAGCAGGCGAGATAGTAGGGCAGGTTCTTGAAATCAAAAAAGAGAACAACATCGCAAGCAACCGGCGTGTCAATATTGTCTATATGGGTATGGGTGAACCGCTCGACAATCTTGACAACCTTGCCAAAGCGATAAAGATATTTTCGAACGAAAACGGTCTCAGTATCTCTCCGAAGAGACAGACTGTGTCAACAAGCGGCATCAGTACGAAGATCAAAAAGCTCGGTCAAATGGAGCTTGGTGTGCAGTTGGCAATAAGTCTGCATGCCGTTGACGATGAGTTAAGAGAGAAGCTCATTCCGATGAACAGAGCTTACAATATTGCCTCTATAATAGAAGCCGTCAAAGAGTTTCCTGTAAATACTAGAAAAAGAGTCATGTTTGAGTATCTTGTCATTAAAGATGTAAATGATGATGTAAATAGTGCCAAGAGACTCATAAAGCTTCTCGAAGGTATAAAAGCGAAGGTCAATCTGATCTACTTCAACCCTTACCCAGGAACCTCTTATGAAAGGCCTACAGAGCAGAGTATGAGACGTTTTCAGGAGTATCTGCTTCAAAGAGGGGTGCTTTGTACGATTCGTGAATCTAAAGGCATCGACATCAGCGCAGCGTGTGGCCAGCTGCGGGAACAGGAGATGACAACATGAGCTACACAGATTACGCACTTATACTCTTTTTGATCCTTGTAACGGTTGTGGGGATAGGTGGGTTTATCATCGCTAACAGAGAGGATTGACCCGTAATGATGGGTCTGCTATTTTCGACCTGTCTTTCTCGAAATCAATTTTGGAACTGAATGCATACTCGATACCTCCATACTCAAATTTCAACTCCTGTGCATGTAGCATAAGCCTGGATGCTCCCATCAATTTCAGCCTCTCCTCATCACTCAACTGTCGGTCAAGATAGGAGATGGCCGCCTCTGTAGACGCTCCGTATATCGGATCGCCGAGGATTGGATGTTTCACGTGAAACAGATGGATTCGTATCTGATGCTGGCGGCCTGTATGGGGCACAGCCTGCAGCAGGGTGGCATCGAGCCGCTTATCGTATCGTAAAGGCTTGAAATATGTGAGTGACGGTTTTCCATTCGGGTCGATTAGCATTTTAAGCTTTATCGCTGAGTGATCGGAATTTCTGGCAATAGGCGCATCCACATGAAACGGCTTAGTGAGTTTGCCTCGAACCCATGCAAGGTAGCTCTTTTTCACGCTGCGCGACTCGAACATCATCTTGAGTCGCTTTTCGGATTTTTTGGTGCGGGCGGCGAGAACGAGCCCACTCGTCTCCATATCGATACGGTGAATATTGTTTGCATCTTTTCCATAATAGTGGCGGATCTCATCAAGCAGGGAGTAGGGCGTTTTGTGCGTTTTGGGATGTACAAGAAGACCGCTCGGTTTGTCGAAAAGACCGAAATCTGGTGTGGTGAACGTGGGTGCAACGCCTCTCGATTCAGGCAGGAACTCTTGGACAACTATATCTCCGATGATCTTTTTTCCACTATGTCTGCACACCTCGTCGTTGACAATGAGACGTCGCTTCGCCACGATTTTTTGTGCTTGTCCCTGAGTAACACCTACATGACGCATAAGAAAAAGAAAAGCGGGCATCTCTTCGTTCAATCTGTAACGAATGTTATGAAACGGCATATTTTTTCATCCGGTTTTTTACCTCTTTTTAACACTGATTAGAATAAAATCTTAATTAATTATACTCCAAAATATACTCCAAAAGGATGGCAATGGTAGAACGGTATGCCCGTGAAGAGATGAAATCGAAATGGACGATGCAGGCGAAATACCAGGCTTGGCTCGATGTCGAGATTGCTGCGGTGAAGGCCTGGAACAGATTGGGTCTGATACCCGATGAAGATGCTAAAGAGATCGAGCAGAAAGCGTCGTTTGATGTAGATAGGATAGATGAGATCGAAAAAGAGACGCGTCATGATGTCATAGCTTTTCTGACATCCGTTGCGGAGAGCCTGGGTGAAGAGAGCAGGTGGGTCCACTACGGCATGACAAGCTCGGATACTATTGATACGGCCGTAGCACTTCAGATGCGCGAGAGCCTGAAACTGATCATAAAAGATGTAGAGAAGGTGATGGAGACGATCAGGCGGCGCGCAGTGGAACACAAGATGACGCTCATGGTCGGTAGAAGTCACGGCATACACGGTGAACCGATCACATTCGGCCTCGTGCTGGCGATCTGGTACGACGAGATGAAGAGGCACCTTAAAAACCTACAGGAGACATTCGAGGTTATAAACGTCGGCAAAGTCAGCGGCGCAATGGGAAACTTCGCACACGCACCGATCGAGCTGGAAGAGTATGTCTGCGAAGAACTCGGACTCAAACCGGCCCCGGTGAGCAACCAGGTTGTTCAACGCGACAGATATGCCAGGCTAATGAGCTCTCTGGCACTTGTCGCTTCAACCGTTGAAAAGATCGCTGTAAACATAAGACACTTTCAGCGCACGGAGGTTTACGAGTGTGAAGAGTATTTCCACAAAGGTCAGAAAGGGAGCTCGGCTATGCCCCACAAGAGAAATCCGGTTCTTAGCGAGAACCTTACGGGTCTGGCCAGGATGGTAAGGAGCTACTGCATTCCTGCAATGGAGAATGTTGCTCTTTGGCATGAGCGAGATATAAGCCACAGCTCCGTGGAGAGGTTCATACTGCCCGACGCATTCATAACGGCAGATTTTATGCTGATGAGACTTGACGGACTGCTTGACAAGCTTGTCGTCTACCCTGAAAACATGATGAAAAACCTCAACCTTACAGGAGGGCTAGTCTTCTCCCAAAGGGTTCTTCTCGAGCTGCCGAAAAGAGGGGTTACCAGGGAGGATGCATACAAGATTGTTCAACGAAACGCTATGAAGGTGTGGGAAGATCTGCAAAAAGGGAAACCCGCCCTCAACGAGAAAGGAGAGAGTCTCTACCTTCAATACCTGCTCTCCGACGAGGAGCTTAGAAGCAAACTGAGCGAAGATGAGATTCGCGACTGTTTCGACTACGGTTACTATACAAAAAATGTCGACCGAATTTTTGCTCGAGTTTTTGACAACTGATTAAAAAGGGGAGGGCACCATATGTCACTTGGAGTATTGACAGTCATAAAAAGAAACGGGCGGGCCGAATCGCTCGACATCACGAAGATTCAAAAATATACCTCCGCCGCGGTGGAGGGGCTGGATGGTGTAAGCCAGAGTGAACTTGAGGTTGACGCCAAAATACAGTTTCGGGACAAAATAACGACAGAGGAGATTCAGCTTACGCTTATCAAGACCGCAGTTGACAAGATTGACGTTGACAGACCGAACTGGACATTCGTAGCGGCAAGACTCTTTCTTTATGACCTCTACCACAAAGTAAACGGTTTTACAGGCTATTGTCATTTGAGAGAGTACTTCGAGAATGGGGAGGCCGAAGGGCGCATTGTGCTCGGACTGAAAGAGAAGTACGACCTCGATGACCTGAACGACTACATCAAGCCCGAACGTGATCTTCAGTTTACCTATCTCGGCATACGCACCCTCTACGACAGATACCTGATAAAAGATCGCGAAAACAACCCTATTGAGCTTCCGCAGCATCTTTTTATGGCGGTAGCCATGTTCCTTGCGCAAAACGAACTCAACTGCCAGGAGTGGGCAAAGAAGTTCTATGACGTCATCAGCAAATTCGAGGTAATGGTGGCCACTCCTACACTCTCAAACGCGAGAACTCCAAGGCACCAGCTCTCATCCTGCTACATCGGCAGTACCCCGGACAAGATAGAGGGCATCTTCGATGCGTACAAAGAGATGGCGCTTCTAAGCAAGTTCGGAGGCGGTATAGGCTGGGACTGGAGCAAGGTTCGCGGCATGGGAAGCTATATAGACAGCCATAAAAATGCTGCCGGCGGAATCGTTCCTTTCCTGAAGATAACGAACGACATAGCGATAGCCGTAGATCAGCTCGGAACACGAAAAGGGGCGATAGCGGTCTATATAGAGCCGTGGCATATAGATATCTGGGACTTCATAGACCTGAAGAAGAACTCCGGTGAAGAGAGAAGGAGGGCACACGACCTCTTCCCTGCACTCTGGATAAACGACCTCTTTATGAAGCGGGTAGAAGAAGACGGCGTCTGGACACTTTTTGACCCTTACGAGACGGCCGACCTTACCGACCTCCACGGAGAAGAGTTCGAAAAGCGATATATCGAGTACGAAAAAGATCCCAATGTTCTCAAAGAGCGCGTAAAGGCGAAAGAGCTCTGGCGAAAAATTCTGATGAGCTATTTCGAGGTCGGAAACCCATTCCTATGCTTCAAAGATACGGCGAACAGGGTCAATCCCAACGACCATGCAGGGATAATCAGAAGCTCAAACCTCTGCACCGAAATATTCCAGAACACCGACCCGAACCACTACAAGGTGCAGGTCAAGTTCACTGACGGATCCATTGTCCACTATGAAGAGGAGGAGGATGTCACCGTTGACAGCGGCATTACAAAAAAGGCCAAGAAGATAACCGCCCTGGACTCCATAGGCGGCAAAGATATCTACATAGTCGAGAAAGTTGGAGAAGATGGGAAAACGGCTGTCTGCAACCTCGCCTCGATCAACCTCTCCAAGATCAATACGAAAGAGGATATCGAACGGGTAGTGCCGATTGCGGTGCGGATGCTCGATAACGTGATAGACCTGAACTTCTACCCGCTCGAGAAGGTAAAGAAGACAAACGAACGCTCGAGGTCGATAGGGCTGGGAGTGATGGGCGAAGCGCAGATGGTCGCGGAAAAGCGCTTGAAGTGGGGAAGCAGCGAACACCTCAATACAATAGACGAAGTGATGGAGATGATAAGCTACAATGCGATAAAAGCGTCATCCAACCTCGCCATAGAGAAGGGCTCCTACCCCGACTTCGAAGGTTCGAAATGGAGCCGCGGAATACTGCCTATCGACAACGCCAACCCCAACGCCTTGGCCCTGACGGACAGGGGGGGGCTCTTCGGGTACATCTACGACTGGGAAGAGCTTCGCAAAAAGGTGAAAGAGGATGGAATGAGAAACGGCTACCTTATGGCGATAGCGCCCACGAGCTCGATCTCGATACTGGTGGGCACCACGCAGACAATAGAGCCGGTATACAAGCGCAAATGGTTCGAAGAGAACCTCAGCGGTCTGATACCTGTCGTAGTGCCGAACCTGAGCCCCGATACATGGGAGTACTACACACCCGCTTTCGAGCTCGATCAGAAGATCCTCGTCAGGGCGGCTGCAGTAAGGCAGAAGTGGATAGACCAGGGGCAGAGCCTCAATATCTTCATGTCTCTCGACAAAGCGAGCGGACGATACCTGCACGAGATATACACAGAAGCGTGGAAGCTCGGCATCAAGTCCACATACTACCTGCGAAGCCAGTCTCCGGAGATGGCTGAAGAGGTTGCGGACCGAAGCATGGAGTGCATGGGCTGCCAGTAAAAACCTTGGGGGAGAGCCCCAGGTTTTATTATGTTTTCTTATTTCTTATAGCTTCACCTTTTGTTAAACTACTTTAGGCTAAAATCGATCTCCATACATAATCGTTACCCTATACCCGGTAACAGCAAACCAACCAAAAGAGGTATACTAAAGCTATGAAGAAAAAGCTATACAGCACCGAGTGCGACACTACGCGCTCGACAACCTCTATCATCAACGGCTGCACAGCGGGCATTATAAACCTGAACCGCTGCAGCTACGACTGGGCCTACAACCTCTGGGAGGTTATGATGGCCAACACATGGTTTCCGAAAGAGGTAGACCTTACCGAAGATGCAAGAGACTACAAACACCTGCTGCCGGCGGAGCGGCGCATGTACGACAAGGTTCTGGCTCAGCTGATCTTCATGGACTCCATTCAGACAAACAATACGGTTGACAATGTCAACCCGTGGATTACAGCGCCGGAAGTCAATATGTGCCTTGTACGCCAGGCGTTCGAAGAGGCGCTTCACTCACAGAGCTACGCCGTCATGGTTGACAGTATCTCGATAAACACTGACGAGATATACGACATGTGGAAGTCCGACCGTGAACTGCTCCGCAAAAACTCATTCATAGGCGACGTCTACGAAGAGTTCGGGGAGAAGGCCCAGGATGACGACGAGGCGAAACTCTATATGCTTGTAGCGAACCAGTGCCTTGAGGGAATCTACTTCTACAGCGGCTTTTCGGCCATGTACGCCCTCGCACGAAGCGGCAAGATGCTCGGAAGCGCACAGATGATCCGCTTTATTCAGCGTGACGAAGTGACCCACCTGGCTCTCTACAGCAACATAATAAAAGAGATAAAAAAAGAGTATCCTCAGCTCTTCAACGAGCGTGTAATCGCAAATATGCGCGAGATGTACCGTCAGGCTTATGAACTGGAGCGCGACTGGGGGTGGTACGTAACGGAAGATCAGATACTGGGCCTTAACCAGCAGATAATCGACCAGTATGTCCAGTACCTGACAGACAAGCGGCTAAGAGCGATAGGATTGGAGCCGATGTTTGGAGCCGACAACCCGATCAAGTGGGTAGACAGCTTCTCTACATTCAACGACCAGAAGACCAACTTCTTCGAAGGCAACGTTACCAACTACTCGAAAGGGAGCATCAGTTTTGACGACTTCTAACCCAAAATGGAAAACCTTCGCCATACAGATGGCGACCAGTGAAAATTTCGACGAGAATATCGCCCATCTGCTCGAGCTCATAGCGAACCTGCCAAGGCACTCGATAGTCGTGACACCGGAAGTGTGCATCACCGGCTTCGCCTACGACAGGATGAACGAGGCGGCCGAAGCCGGCCTATACGCCCTCGAGCAGATAAAACGAATAAGCGACGACAAGATAATAACATTGACAACCATCGCCAAAGAGGGTGAAGATTTTGTCAACCGCACCGATGTCGTTTACAACGGAGAGATTATCCATACCCAACACAAGGTGAAGCTCTTCCCGCTCGGCAACGAACATCACCATTTCAAGGCCGGCAACGAAGAGGAGATCAAGATCTTCGAAGTGGACGGTATCAAATTCGGCCTTATCGTCTGTTTCGAGCTTCGTTTTACCGAATTTTGGCTGAAACTGCGCGGAGCCGATATAATCTTGAACCCATCTTTATGGGGAAAACCCAGAAAGCAGCACTACGAAATACTCACCCGCGCACTGGCGATTACGAACCAGTGCTATGTGGTGGCAGCTGACAGTGCAAATTCAGACATGGCACGAAGCAGTGCCGTCATAGATCCCAACGGCAAGGCGATAAGCGACGATTACGCCGAAGTGATAGAGGGGGTATTCGACCCCAGAGAGGTTAAACGTATAAGACGCTATATAGAGATGGATCTCTTTCATGGATAGAGCGAAGCAGATAATGCTTCAAAATTTTGCGGACGAGATAGCTGACGAGGTAGATCTTACACCCTCGATATACAGGGCATTCTCGAAAATAGAGCGGGAGCTCTTTGTGCCGCAGGGGTTTCGCCGCTGGGCCTATCGCCTCGACGCTCTTCCGATGGGTGCGAACCAGTGGATAAGCTCCCCCGTGACGGTCGCCAAAATGACTGCCTACCTGGAGCCGGATGGCGCAGACAACGTTTTGGAGATCGGCTGCGGAAGCGGCTATCAGGCTGCAATACTAAGCACTATTTTGCGCCGTGTATTTACAATAGAGCGGATAGAATCTCTTCTGAACGAGGCCAAAGAGCGCTTCAGAAAACTGAATATAGTCAATATTCATACACGACTAGATGACGGCCGCAGAGGGTGGAGAGAGTACGCCCCGTACGACAGGATACTCTTCTCCGCATCAACCCCGGAAATACCGGAAGAGATTTTCAAACAGCTTGCCGAAGGCGGAATACTGGTCGCCCCCATAGAAGAGGGAGGCAAGCAGGTAATCACACAGTTTACAAAAATTGACGGCTCCATCCAAAAAACAAAAAAAGAGAGCTGCCTCTTCGTCCCAATAAAAAAAGGCGTAGAGCAAAAGAGCGGGTAAAAAAGGGAAGCGCTTCCCTTTTTCAAGACACTAAAGATCTCCTAAGAGGACTCGATATCTTTACACCTTCGAATCTTGCGCACAAATTATGTTGACGGCGACATTCAATACACTTTTATTGAATTTACATATATAAAAGACCTAATTTAGGCACTTTGCGTAGATTTATTTTGGTATAATTTGACAAACTGTCAACGGGGTCAACAATGCAGCAACTTGTCAAGCCTTCAGAATATGCCCAGATGCACGGACTCTCACGCCAAAGCGTCTATGCAAAAATAAAACGCGGAACCCTCCCTTCCAGAAAAATAGACGGCCGATACTATGTGATTGTTGCGGAAGATGTTGAACCGCAGATTGACAAAAGTGTATCGCAAGAGCCAATAGAGCATGTATCTCTTATTAACGAGTACAGAGAGATTTTGAAGGCGAAAGATGAGACTATAGCCGTACTAAAGGCCTCCATAGAAGATCTAAAAGAGGCCAACGCCCAGATCACCCAAACACTGCAGGAAGAGATAAACCTGCTCAAACAGGCCTTTAACGAAATGCGCTCGATCTACAGAAGCGGACACCACCTTCCCCATGCAAAAGAGGGGGCCGCTTCCGAAGAGGAGGAGCATATCGAAGTTGAGCCCGACGAAGAGGTACCGCAGGAGGAGAGCCGAAAAAGCGACGAAAAGCAGAAAAGAGAGAAGAAGAGAAAAAAAGGCCAGGAGGAGGAAGAGGAGTGCTGGATTCCGCTCGGGGACCTGATACAGCGAAAGCAGTACAACTACAACCGCGCCAAGCAGGTTGTCAAACGCTTCAAAAAGGCTTACAAAAAAGGTGACAGGCGAATAAAAAAGCAAAACGGCATCTATTTTATCTCCTGCTACGACTTCTACGAAGATATTCTCGAATAGAGCGCTTGCAAGAGCAAAAATATTTGGTATAATTGCACTCCACTTTTATGTCGGGGTGTGGCGCAGCCTGGTTAGCGTGCTACCTTGGGGTGGTAGAGGCCGCGGGTTCAAATCCCGCCACTCCGACCATTACTTTTACGTTATCTTCACCAGTTTAATCCCTTAAACACAACAAAACCGCCGTTTCATACTGCACTCTATTCTCATGCGACCGTTACGGTAAAATATTGACTATGATATTAGACTTCTTGCAAAACCCATTCAAACCACCTGAAATCCACGGTCGAAATTGATGAGTCCACAGATGAGATTGAAGCGTAGATTGAAACGCCTTCTTCTGTTGCGATAGGTCTGCACCATGATCTGAAATGTTTTGATTTTGGCGTT
>WFYC01000056.1 GCA_015490295.1 Hydrogenimonas sp.
GTTCGGATTGTATGCCATACGCTCCCCTCTTCTGTTTTCCAAATAATAAACTTTGATTTGATAGAATCTGGAAAGTGCAAAATTTCAGAAGGGGAATTTCATGAAAAAGAAAATCGGCAGGCCGAGGGGCGACAGAAAAGTCAGACAAATAACGCTTTACCTGCGGGATGAGGAGTGGGAACAGATCAGAAAAAACACCCAGAAGCTCAAAGACGAGTATGGCCTGCCAAGGAGCATAGTGGCAAAAAGAGTTTTCATTAAACGTCTTGCCGATCGTGATTTTTTGAGATTTTTGGGACTTGTTGAGTGAAATTAAGGCAATTTTAAATATCGTAAAACTACAATTTAGTTATATAAAAGCTCATCATAAAGCCATACCATGCACAGATTCGTCAAAGATGTATTGATGGAAAAGTATATTATACTTTTCAATACAAAAACTTTTATAGTTTTCAATACACTTTTAATCATGAAAGGAATCTGTGCATGCGTTACCCGCTGGACTTTGAGAAAGATTTCGAAAAGACACTTCTTTTCTGGATGAGCAGATATATGCACTCCAAGCTCAATTCGCTCTCCAACAGGCAGGTAAAAGATCCGCAGCGACTTGCTGGAGTCATTACAGCTTTAAGAGGCGGAAGCCGAAGTATCGAAGAGCTGTCCCGTCTCTCCAAAGAGGCGCGCAATGCCGGGTTGATCGGTATAAACACCTATTACAAACCCCTGGAAAAGCTTTACTACTATCTTCGCGACATAGGCCCCGCTTCGATGAAAGAGATAGATGAAGAGCTTATAAGCGACTTTCTGGCTTCTGCGACGGCCGGTCTGTCGGATGCCACTAAAAAGAACTACAGAATAGCCATGATCAACTTCTTCGGCTTCATAGAGAGGCAAAACGGCGAAGATGACGGCAAAGCGCACCATTACGGTATAGAGCTGAAAAATTGGGGCGGACTCTCCGGAAAAAGCGGTTCCAAACTCCCCTCTTACATGCGTGAAGATGAAGTTGAGAGTTTTTTGGAGGCTATCGAGACCCATCCGTTCCAGCAGGCCGTATCCGCAAGGAACAGGCTTCTTATAAAGATGATACTTTTCACCGGCATACGCGTAGGTGAGGCCCTGAACCTCAAAGTCAAAGACCTTATTCCTGAAAACGGGGTCTACCTCATACGAATCGTCGGCAAAGGGAACAAGGAGCGTGTCGTTATGATTAAATCTTTTCATATTAATAAATATCTAAAAGAGTGGCTTGCTATCAGGAGCTGCGACGGAGAGTATCTTTTCTGCAACAAAAAAGGGACTCCCCTCACCCAGGCGTATGTAAGCCGTATAGTCGAAAAGATACTGATGCAGGCGGGAATAAGAAAGGAGAAAAACGGGGCCCATATGCTTCGCCATACTTTCGCTACGATGCTCTACCTGAAGAAGAAGGATCTGGTGCTTGTGCAGGAGGCTCTGGGCCATGCCAGTCTCGATACTTCACGCATATATACCCATTTCGACAAAGATAGACTCAAAGAGGCTGCAAGTGTAATGGACGAGATAGCGGGGGGCAAAGAGTGAAAATAACGTTTTTGGGAACCTCGGCCGGTGCCCCGACGAAAAACAGGTATGTCACCGCACTGGCTCTGCAGCTTGAAAACAGCAGAGATTGGATGCTTTTTGATTGCGGAGAGGGCACACAGTACAGACTCATGCAGACTCCCCTCTCCCCTTTCGACCTCTCGAAAATCTTCATAACACATCTTCATGGAGACCATGTCTATGGCCTGTTCGGCCTGCTTGCATCAAGAGGGCTTTCAAGGGCGTCGAGCAGCCTGCAGATCTACGGACCGAAGGGTATTTTAGAGATGTTGGAGAGTGTACTTCGACTCTCACAGCTGAGTCTGCCGTTCGAACTGGAAGTGACGGAGATTCACGAAGGAGATATCTACCGCTTTGAAAACTTCACCGTAGAGACAGTAAAGATGTCGCACTCGATCACCACATTCGGTTTTGTCGTAACGGAAGCGCAAAAAGAGGGGCGGTTCGATCTGCAAAAGGCGAAAGCGGCGGGCATCCCCGAGGGGCCGCTTTACGGCAGGCTCAAACGGGGAGAGAGGGTTACTCTTCCTGACGGGTGCACAATGGACGGAAAAGATTTTACGCAACCCCCGAGGCGCGGTAAAAGAGTTATTGTAGGAGGAGACAACGACTCCCCTGCTCTTTTTGAAAAATTCGAAGATGTCGATTTGATGATACACGAAGCTACACATACGCAAGAGGACTTCGAGAAACTGCCGAGAAAGTTTATGCACTCTACCGCAAAATCTGTCGCTATAGCGGCATCTCATATGGGTGTCAAAAGGTTGATATTAACTCATATCAGCCCGCGCTACGACAAAGATGGAAGGGTTTTCGAATTGCTTGAAGAGGCGAAGAGCCGCTTCGACGGAGAGGTCGAAGTGGCTTACGATCTGATGACTGTTACAGTATAGTGCCGCTTTAGTCCAGGCTCTTTTTGAGTTCGTCTACGGTTGTGACGAACTCCACTTTTTCGACCATTCTGTTATCGAGGTCGACCACCATAACATAGTCCGCATATTTTTCGTTTTTGAACTTTTTGGCATCCTTTTCGTCCGTAAGCAGATATATGGAAAACTCGTTTTTCTGTAGTCCCGGCAGTGCCATATATTCGTAGATCACCTTGGGCATACCGCTGACATCGGCTATGAACACCGCGTTATGGGAAGCCAGATAATCTTTCGGCTGGGTCGCCAAGAACTCTTTGACCAGATGGCCGGTGGCTTTTGAAAAGGCCATGATGACCTTTTTGGTATCGCCGCTTATCTCACCCTCTTTACCGAACTGGTCGGTAAGCTTTTGTGCACCGAACTCTCTGCCTATCTGTACGGCAGGTGCAACCTTGCCTTCCGTAACCGTTACAGCTGCTTTCTCTTCGACTTTGCTGCTGCATCCCCCAAAGAGAAAAACAGCAGCGAAAAGTGCCGCCAGTACTTTGATTTTCATGATCGATCCCTTTTTCGAAAAATTTTGTCGAATGATTATATCTATTTTTTTTAAGAGTAGTGTAGCGTTGTAGGTTTAGTTCGAATTTAGAAGCTTTTTCGCTCTTTCGATTAGGGGTATTTGGGAACGGACAATGATTTTTTCGGCCTCCTCGGGCGAAAACCACCCTGCCCTATCTACCTCGGGAAACTCTTTTTTAATACCAGAGTGAAGCGGCCACTCAATTGTGAAGGTATTGGAGACAATATCTGTGTCCGGCTCAGCTTCCACAGCCCAGACGTTTATCTGTTTACCCGAACTTTTTACGGAGCCCAGAGGTGTGAACCTGCCTTCTATCTTTTGGCCGGTCTCTTCACGAAACTCCCTTTTCGCAGCTTCGAGAAGATCCTCGTTCGATTCCGCTTCGCCTTTGACCACACTCCAGGCACGGGGGCGGTTTTTCCAGTACGGCCCGCCCATATGTACCAGAAACAGTTTCAGTCCGCCATCTTTTTTATACGGCAATATCCCGGCACTCTGCTTCATGAATCGCTTTCAAAGCCGTTCGTAGCGATGTCTGCCGACCTTTTTGATCTTTACAAATCTCGTACTTAGCAGATAGTTCGTCGCCGTATTTACATTGCCGGCATACTTTATTTCGGTATGGGGCATCAAAACTCCATCGGTTTTTGAAAAGTCTTTGTATAAAGTTACAAACTGCATGATTTGCGGTCCCATTTTAAGTTTTCCTACGGTCTTGACGATATGAAAGTTTTTCGAATCGACATAGTAGTCGCACTCCACCCCCTCTTTTGCAAGGAGGAGAATATAATCCCCATCTTTTCGCTCTACTTTTATATCGCTTGAAAACTCTTTTAGCTGCAGAGGGGTATAGAGTCTCATGAGTTGAGCCTTCATAGCATCGAGCATAGGCCCGGAGACCTGCCTTTTGTCGTGTCCGTTGAAGACCTTTATTCCTATCTCTCCTTCGAGTATCCTGGTTTCGCCTCTATCGGGATAAGAGAGCTCTATATATAGTCTGTCCGGAAGTGTCACTCTTCTGTTGTCGCTTCCTTCAACTTCGTCGGCAGCCCTTACCACTCTCCACCTCTGTATGTAGCTTGCCGCTTTCAAAAGCGCTTCGCTGCCGCCGTATACCTCTACCATCCTATCCAGTATCTTATCCTTCGAATGCTCCGCATAAAGATTCGCGCCAAGAAGCAAAGAGCAGGATATCGCCAAAACGAGTGCTTTCATTCCGTCTCCTATTATATCAACGTTTTTGCGATTATACTCCCCAATTGCTGTCGGCAATAGAAAATTTGAAGCTTCTTTGTGCCGGTAAAAGTAGTTTAAGGGATAAAAAAAATGTTGCTATTGTCGATAATAGCTTGTAAGCGGAGCCAAACGGGCTGCCGGAAGAGAAAAAAGAGCTCTCTTAGGCTGCCGAAGAGCTTCGTGTGGAGTAAAATGCAAAATGGAATTGCATTATTAAAAAAAACTATGTTAGACTTCAAGTCTACAAAGCAGGTGGGAGAAAATGAGTTTGGTGCGTAAAATTTCGGGCAGGAGTGTTGCCGCATTGAGTATTTTGATTTTTACGGGAAGCATCCTGCACGCTGCGGATGATGACCCCAGGATCAAAGAGGAACTTAGCAGTTCCAAGCAGATCAATCCGCTGAAACAGGCACTTGGAGAGAGCGCCTACAACAAAGCGATGCGCTCCGGTAAATACTACTATGTCGGGAACACGAAATGCCGTCTATGCCACAGGAAATTTTTCCTCGGACGCAAGAAGGATCCTCACGACTACGCCATGAAAGATCTCAAAGGGGGGTACGAGGAGAATCCGAAGTGTCTGCCGTGCCACAGCACCGGTTATGGAGTACCGAACGGTTTTATAAGCAAAAAAGAGACTCCAAGACTTGCAAATGTGCAGTGCGAGGGGTGCCACGGTCCCGGAAACAGGCATATAAAGATCGCCAGAAAGACGAAAAAAGGGGGCGGTTTCCTTGCAGGCACCGACAGACCTGATATTCTGAAAAAGATGTGCAAAAGCTGTCATACGGAGCGATGGAACAGATCTTACAAAGATTTCCATGCCGCATACAGCAAGTATAAAAATGCAGATCCCAACAAAAAATCGAAAGCGAAAATTGCCCAAAAATGAGAAACATCAAGGTTTTCAAAAAAAACAGTATAATCTGGTGGCTCGTCACTCTCGTCGTGACGCTTTCGATTATCTCTTTTTACAACTACGATGTTCAGAAAAAACTGCTCCTGAAGCAGATGCAAAGCGACTCCAAGGATATTATAAGCTCCATTACCGCGGCTATAAAGCGCTTCCAGGATATAAAATCGACGATGAATCTGCAGAAGCTTGTCAACGACATGTCTCTCGACCTGGATATATTCGAGTTCAGATATCTCGAGCCCGACGGAGTTATAAGAAACTCCATGTTCCAGGACGAGATAGGCCGAGTTCACACAGGAAAGAGTTTCAAGCAGACAATGCAGGGCGATCTGCCGTTTGGCGAGTTCTTCTTCGAAGTGCGCGACTACGTTCCGGTTATGGCAATCTACTACCCTATCAAAATCAAAAACGAACTGGTCGGCATCATTGACCTGGCTGTCGAAGTTCCTCCCGAGGTTTTGAAATCGAATGGTGACGAAGATTCGGTCATTTCACATAGAAAAGTGGATATACTCAACCTTCTCAAAGCGATAGAGGGCTCGATAAAAAACAGTATATCGATCTTCAGAAACACAAATATCGAAGATTTCCTCTACAAATATGTAAGTTCCGCCGAAAACATCCTTCAGATAACGGTGATCGATCGAACCGGTCATGTAGTGGTAAGCAGCAACAAGTCTATTATCGGAAAACGTTTCGATATGAGCCGGCTGAAAAGGAAACAGATCGTAGAGTTGGAAGGCAGGCCTGTATATAGAATGTTGACAGACGGCAGTGTATTCGGCGGCGATAAAAACAAACAGCTTATTCTGCTAATAGATGCGGCCCCGTACAAAGAGAATGAACAGAGACTACTTCAGACCGCTTTGATTACAAGTATAATCGCACTGCTGATAGCGCTCTTTATCGCAAGAGCGATCTACCGCTCGGCAATCAGACAGTCCAAAGAGGAGAAAGAGCGCCTGGAGAGACTCGTAAAAGAGAGAACCCATGAGATCGAGCTTCTCAGCAAAACGGACTCGCTTACCGGTCTTTGGAACAGAGGGTATCTTGAAGAGATGCTCGAGATCGAATTTAAGCGTGCAAGAAGATACAGACACGACGTATCTATCGCCGTGGTCGATCTCGATCACTTCAAGCAGATAAACGATACCTATGGGCATATGGCGGGTGACGAGGTACTGCGCCAGGTAAGTGGGCATATCAAGTCCTGCATTAGAGAGACAGATTTCGTCGGGCGATACGGTGGAGAAGAGATCGTCGTAATACTGCCGGAGACGGACATCAAAACCGCCAGGGCGATTGCCGAGAAGATCAGAGAGACTATAGAAGTGCACCCTGTAAAGTTTGAAGGTGAGACAATAAAGGTTACGTCGAGTATAGGAGTAAGCAACCTGCGGGCGGAACATGAAGATTATCACGAAGTCTTCTCCGAAGCCGACGAAGCGCTTTATGAGGCGAAAGAGGAGGGGCGAAACAGGGTCGTGGTCTCAAAAAAGGCTGAAGCCGAAGAGCAGCCCGTCCCCTTCGATGACTGAACGATACAACTCAGAGTGCCCTACTCCTTATAATCTTGCAGATGGTACAATTGGAGCATCAATAATCTGACGCACCTTGCAAAGGAGTCTCGATGCTCTTCGATTACTCGAAAACCGACCCGTCGCAAAACTACAAACTGATGAGCCAGACCATAATTCCACGCCCTATTGCGTGGATCGTGACAGAGGATGAAGATATAATCAATGTCGCACCTTTCAGCTACTTTACCGGGCTCTCTTCCAAACCTCCCACAGTGATAGTTTCCATAGGACACAAAAGCGACGGAACGCCGAAAGATACCCTTGCCAATATAAGAAAACAACGAAAATGCACCGTATGTATGGTAGTTCCAGAGCATATGCGGATGATGCACTACAGCTCCAAAGAGATCTCCTCGCATAAAAGCGAAGCCGAAGAGTTCAATATTCCGCTCAAATCTATGGTAGACGGTTTTCCTCCGATTATAGAAGGTACTCCTTCGGCTTTTTTTTGCGAACTATACAAAGAGGTGGAGCTTCCGGGCAGTAAAACGATTCCGCTTATTCTCGAGATAAAGCGCCAGTTTGTGGATGATGAATCTATTGTAGATATAGAGCGCCTTAGAGTCAGGTTCGAGCCGTTGGCCCGTGTAGGAAGGTATTACACTACACTTGTAGAAGATTTAACACCGCCAAAGATACCGTGAAATGCCGAATGTCGAGCCATTTGAAGAACTGACCGTTCTAGTGGTTGATCTGGCAGGATGCATAATCGAGCACAAGCTTACAGGCTCTGCCGTTGTAATCGATTTGATATAATAGATTTTATCTGGATTTTTTCAACATCAATTTCAAAAGGAGTATCTCATGAGATTGGGACGATCGATTTTGGTCTGTATTGCCGCTTCAGCAATGCTTTTCGCTTCGCATCCGGAAGCTAAAGCGTCAGTGGCGAAAGGGAAACAAGTGTGTGGTGAGACGGCTCAAGCCGTCAAAACGGGAAAAGAGGCGAGTCGGCTTCTGCTTAAAACTCTCGGCGGCAATATGAAAAAGCATATGAAAGCCGGCGGAGCAAAAGATGCTCTCTCTTTCTGCTCTATGAATGCCGCCAATCTTACTGCGGAGGTAGGCAGTAAATTGGGCGACAAAGTGAGTGTAAAGAGGGTCACTCTCAAGCCCAGAAATCCGGCCAACCTGGCCGAGGGTGACGAAAAAGAGATACTCGAAGCGCTGGAGAATCTGAAGAGAAACAGCGTAGTACTGCCGAAATACCTGCTCCAAAAGACCAAAAACGGGTACAAATACTACAAACCCCTTCTCATAAACAAAAAAGTGTGTCTGAAGTGTCACGGCCGTAACATTCCACCGAGTCTGCAGGCCGAGATTAAAAAGGTATACCCTGCCGACAAGGCGACCGGCTACAAAATGGGTGATCTGCGAGGCGCCATAGTCGTTACAATAGAGAAATAGCCGATATCGAAATATCTGCGAAAAGAGAGGTAAATGAGCGAATTTTTAACACAGACCCATACAGGCAGCTCCATGGATCAGCTTCCCGAGGGGCATCCTGTCAGGGTCTATCTTGAAGAGAACAGCTATCTAAGAGCTATAATTTCCGAGTTCTACAATGTTGATGTCGAAGATGATTTCGAGTATATCAAAGAGCTTTTTGCAAAGCTGCGCAAAGTGGAGCTCCATTTTGCCAGAAAAGAGAATCAGCTCTTTCCCTACCTTGAAAAGTACGGCTGGACGAGCCCAAGTCAGAATATGTGGGCTTTTCACGACCAGATAAGAGAGGAGATAAAAAGAGCGCAAAGTGCGATCGATTCAAAAGATATCTCGCTTACCGCATCTTCGCTGAAAAGAGTTTTTGCCAGTCTGGAGCATTTAATGCAGGTCGAAGAGGGCAGACTCCTGCCCAATGCAATGAGACTTCTGAGTGAAGATGACTGGAAAGAGTTCAGAGAAGGTGATGAAGAGATCGGATGGATGCTCGATGATATACCGGTGCCCTACCCTAGGCCGGAGTATATCCATCCTTCCAAAGATAAAAAGCGCAAAGAGCTTCCGTTCGGTATCGAAGACAAGACCCATTATGACGAAGGCTACCTGACTCCGGAGCAGGTGAACTTCATATTCAAATATATTCCTGTAGATATCACATATGTCGATGAGAATGACAGAGTGGTCTTCTATAACCGCGGCGATGAGCGAGTATTTCCCCGAAGTGCAGGCATTATAGGGCGTGAAGTGAAATTCTGTCATCCGCCAAAGAGCGTCGGCCAGGTATTGGAGATTCTCGAAGCATTCAAAAACGGCACCAAAGATGTTGCGGAGTTCTGGATCAGTTTCAAAGGGAGATTTATACACATCCGCTATTTCGCCGTCAGGGACGAAGAGAGAAACTACAAAGGTGTAATAGAGATGAGCCAGGATGTTACCGAGATCAGGGAGCTAAAAGGGGAGCGGCGTCTGCTGGACTGGGGGTAGACGCCTCCGATCTACTGAGGGGCTACGAAAGCGCAGTCTGTATTTGAATAGGGGCAGCGCTTCGATATGCTCATCGTAAAGGACTCTTCATCGATCCCCTCCTCTTTTCGTTCCATATGTCTTATTGCTGCTCTGAAAGCGGTAAGTACGATATTCGCACTATCCTGCGACTGCGTGGAAACAGCCGATACCTGCTCTCCTTCCGGTTTTGTGAGGTCGATTTCGGGCGGCTCGATGCTGTTATAAGCCTCTTCGAGCTCTTCTTGAAGCTTTGCAACCCTTCTGTTGGCTTCTTCGAGAGTCACTCCCATAAGCATCTCCGTAAAAACGGAGCCAAGTATCACGATATCTTCGGAGCCGTGCGTCGCATATGAGATATTTGCTATCGTGTCGCCGTCCATTTTCAGATATATCGTAGCATAGTTTTGAGTGGCATTGTCCACACCCGTACCGATGCCGTCAGCATCTTCTATGGAACCGTAATTTTTCGGATTGGCAAAGTGTTTGAGCGCTTCATTGCTGATATCGGCGGTTTGAGTCTCCATAAAGAGATCCTTTTTGGGGTATAAAGGCCATTATGATATCACCGTATCACTTTAACTCTATTGAAGGCCGACAATTTCCTACTTTTGGGCAAACCTGCTAAAATTTACAAATGAAAAAAATTGCGATCTTACTTCTTCTGCCACTGATTCTTTTCGGTCGTGAGTTTCGTGTGGCAAGTTACAATGTCGAAAACCTTTTCGATTTGAAAAAGAGCGGTACCGAGTACACCGAGTATATCCCTTTTACCGGGTACGGATGGAATGAAAAAACAAACGGAATAAAGCTTAAAAATATCGCTAGAGTCATTTGCGATATGAAACCGGACATAATAGCACTGCAGGAGATCGAGAGTGATGAAGCCCTGCACTCTTTACAGCGTGCCGTTGCGCAGTGCGGTCTGGACCTCCCTTTTCGTGCCGTTGCCGACGAGAAGCCTACCACCGTAAAAACCGCCCTGCTCTCTAAATTTCCTATAATTTTCAAGCGCGAGATCGATCCGGACGGTACGACAAGGAGCAGAAGTATCCTCGAAGCTGCCGTCTCAATCGACGGCAGAAAGCTTACACTCTTCGTTAACCACTGGAAGTCACGAAGCGGCCCGGAAAGCAGAAGGATCGTCAGTGCCAAAGCGTTGATGAAAAGGCTCAAAGAGCTGGATGGCGACTACATCGTTCTTGGAGATTTAAACAGCAACTGGAACGAGTCGAAAGAGATTTTGAGATCCAGAAGGCTCAACGATACGGGCGGAGTTACCGGAATCGGCCATATACTCAAAACCTGGAAGGGTAAAAGAGGTGTAGACAAGCATAACATTGCGCCCCCTTATCACACCAACTTGTGGCTCGAGCTGTCGCCTCAACGTCGATGGTCCCACAACTTTTATGGCCGAAAAGGTTCGCTCGATCACATAATTTTGCCCGCCTCCATGTTCGATGACAGAGGCATAAACTATATTGACCGATCTTTTCGCCGTTTCACGCCCCGATATCTTTTTAAAAAGAACGGTGCCGTATATAGGTGGCAACTTGCGAAAAAGGGTCACGGCAAGCACCTTGGAGCCGGCTATTCGGACCATCTTCCGATCTACGCGGAGTTCACCACGGAGCCTTTTAGTTTCGTAAAAAGAGAGAATCGGAAAGAGAGTTTCAATAAGCGGAGCGGAAAAATAGAGACCATAAAGACATCGGTGGAGGATCTGTACAAAATGGCACCCGGTACGTGCCGAGCTGTTATATCGGAGGTTGTAGTGATCTACAAAAAGGGGCACGTCGCCATAATAAAAGAGCCCGGCGGCAGAGCGATTTTGGTTTACAAAGATACCGACTCCCTCTCGTTGGGAAGGAAGTACAAGTTGCTGATAGAGAGAATATACCGCTATCGCGGGCTTCAGGAGGTTACCGAAATCTCGGTGTTGAAAGATCTGGGTAGAGCCGAAACCGAGCCGCTGCTGCTTAGCAACCCAGAAAATATAGATATGAAGAGGCACGTCAACGAAGTGATCGGTGAAATAGAGGGGGTCTACCGGCGCGGCTATCTTTATTACGGCAAGAACAGGAAGATCAAACTCTACTACAAAGATCGCTCGAAGCGTCCAAAAAGCGGTGAAAATATATTGTTGTGCAATGTCCGTATAGGCCTCTACAAAAACAGGCCGGAGATCGTTGTAGAGTATTGAGAGCTATTAACTGACTATCTGATGTTACGCAAATTCCGGGGCAAGCCCGTGATTTGGCAGGGCCTGGCCGGCCCTACAACCCCCTGAAGCTTCGAAATCACAGATTTCGAGACGATTTTACGCATTCTGCGTAAAATCAGTGACTATTTACCGTTATTGAAATACAATATCGGGTAATTAGTACAAAAGGATGCCGATGGACAGCATTGAGCTGAGTACCGTTTTTCTTGTCGCACTGCTTGGATCGTTCGGCCACTGTATAGGGATGTGCGGAGGATTTGTACTTGCTTACACGGCCGCAAAAGTAGATACGCAATGGCCTAAAAAGAGACAGACCGCCGCGCATCTGCTCTACAATGCGGGCAGGGTATCGAGTTATATGGTCGTAGGAGCAGTTTTCGGTTTTTTGGGAGAGAAAGCCGGTTTCGACATGACCGCAAAAGGCATACTCTTTATCGTCGTTGGCCTGCTTATGCTGCTTATCGGACTATCTTTGATAGGAAAAATAAGGTTTCTGAACTCTATCGAGTCGTCGATTGCGAGAAGCTCTTTTTTCGGCAGGATGATCAAAAAAGCGATCCATTCGAAAAGTCTGGCGAGTTTCTACTTTATGGGGATGCTCAACGGCTTCATACCATGCGGGCTGGTCTACTTCTTCGCTACTGCAGCCATTGTGGCGGGCTCGGCTCTGAAAGGGGCGATAGTAATGGGAGTCTTCGGCATAGCTACGATTCCGGCGATGCTGGGAGTCGGGATCTTCTCTTCGTTTATCAAAGGTTCGTCATACAGAATGCTGGTGATAAAAATCGCCGCGGTGATAGTGATGCTGTTCGGCCTCTTTACGGTTTATAAAGGGTACGTTATGATCACGAATCCGCAGATAATGATGCACAAGATGCACGAGATGCAAAAAAAGATGCCGATTTTACCTAACGGTGACGGTCCGTCCATGCACGATCATGGATCGATGTAGAGCGTATAGAGTGTCGCGATCCAGATAAGAATAGTGAATATTACGGAGAAGAGTACCATCGCGCTTCCGGCATCTTTTGCATATTTCGCGAGCTTGTGGTGTTCGAGCGTCGCAAGGTCCACTACCCTCTCTATGGCGCTGTTTGCAAGTTCGGAAATGAGTACGGGAAAAAAAGAGAGTGCCAAAACGGCCTTCGCTACAAACGGCATCGGTATGAAGATCAGAGATATCCATACGACGACGCTTATTGCCACCTCTATCTTGAAGGCCGTTTCATTTCTTAGAACTTCGAAAAAACCGTCGATGGCGTAGTTGGCGTTTTCCCAGAGGCTGTAGCCGGGACGGTTTCTCATGACTCCCTCTTTATCAGAGCTTTGTAAAAGGCTGTTTTTCTCTCAAGGCGTTTCGAAAGGTGAGGACTCGCCTCTCCGAGCATACCTCTTATGAGTTCGGCATTGCTCACTATCGTTTCGATCTTCTCTTTCGACCAGTCTGCGGGAGGAGGGAGCATGCTACTTATACGATCGGCAAGCTTCGCCATCGCCACCTCTTTGGGCTGCTCCAGTATCCTCATCAGGGAGTCTCTTAGCTGCTCCTCCTTGGGAAGATCCATATTTTTCGTCATAGCCGCTACACCATCCGCCACCTTTTTGCCGAAATCCTTCTTTATCGAGTATAGGGTGACGTCGCTCTTCTCTACGACATCGTGAAGAACCGCGCATACCGCCGCCAGGTCGTAGTCAGCCTCCTCTCCGGCGGCCATAGCACCCATCAACTCGTATGAAGCTGCGACCGGATGGGTTATGTATGGGTCGCCGAATTTGGTGATCTGGCCGTAGTGCGCCCAAGCGCTGAGCCGTAGGGCTTTGTGAAATAGATCTGTATCTGGTATCATTCGTAGACTTTGAAAATGTTTTTGGAAGTTTACCAAAAAAAGGAAAAAATTGTTGGAAAAACTGATTGAGTGCGTGCTGGAGGCCGGGAATCTTTTTCGTGAAGGTTACGATTCGGTAAAAGAGATACACCATAAAGGGATCGTAGATCTCGTTACACAGTACGATGTGGAAGTCGAAAATCTTCTGAAAGAGAGTATTTCCAAGCTCCTTCCGGAACATACCATAATAGGCGAAGAGAGTGCCGACGAACATATGCGTGCGAACAAGGCGGTCTACATTGATCCTATCGACGGAACGACCAATTTCGTGCACAAGATTCCGTTTTGCGCCATAAGCGTTGGTGTCTGGGAAGATGGACGGCCGGTTGCCGGAGTCGTCTACAACCCAATATTGAATGAGCTCTTCTATGCGAAAAGATCCCAGGGCGCCCGGCTCAACGGAAAAAAGATAGCAGTATCTACCACCGCCGATCTGCAGCAATCTCTTCTTGCTACAGGTTTTCCCTACACTAAGGTGGAAAAAGGGCGCGACTTCAGGTGGGTCGTGGAGACGATGGAGAATCTTCTCCCGCATACACAGGATATTAGACGGCTCGGGTCTGCGGCGATAGACCTCTGCTACGTCGCGAACGGAACGTTCGACGCCTTTTACGAGTGCAACCTGAAGCCGTGGGATGTCGCCGCGGCCATACTGATTGTGGAGGAGGCGGGCGGGCGCATAAGCGACCATTGCAGCGGCCCATACCGGCTGGGCGATCCGATCATAGTCGCTTCAAACGGCAGAAATCACGACGCTCTGATAGAGAAACTGGCACCATACAAGGAGTAGCTATGAGAAACCTGAAAGCGGAACAGGCCGCACTTTTGATGCAGATAGTTTCAGACCACTATCCCAATCAGCAGATTCTGCATATAACCGACTGCAAAACCGATCTGCACGATTATCTGTTCAAGATGACAAAAGAGAGAGGTTTCGAGTATGACCTTCGCCATACGGTTGATACCCCGCCTTCGGTAACGGGTGCAGAGGCGCATCCGGCATTCACAGTGGAGCCGCTCGATCTGAAAAGGAGAGCCTACAACAAGCATGCAAGGCTCTATGAGTATGTCTTCGTCACGCTGGATGAGGAGAGTATCGCAGAGAGCCTCGAAGAGATGCTCAAAAAGATATTTCGCCTTATGAAAAACTCCGGTGTACTCGTCTTTCTTCTAAAAAAGAGGGGTACTCTGGATGGGAAGATCGACAAACTTTTGGAAGAGGGGTACTTCGTAGCAGTCAACCATATAGATATTTTCGACGATTTCGATGTGGTGAATGCCAGGAAGATGCACGGCTGGGGCGCATATTCGGTGGGGTTTTGATTATGCAAAAGAGAGACTATTCGCTTGAAGAGGCGATAGAGTGTTATGAAGAGGGCCGCTTTGAAGAGGCCAAAGAGGCTCTTTGGCAGCACAGGAGAGATCCGGAGGCGCAGTACTATATAGGTATGCTCTATTATGAGGGGTACGGTGTCGAGAAGAGTGTCGAAGAGGCGAAAAGGTGGTTTAAAAAAGCGTCTCGCCAAGGAAGCCTCGATGCCGAGTATATGCTGCTCTGCTGCGAAGGGAACACTTCAAGCTGCTGTAAAGGCTAAGGAAGCGTAATGGTGATGTTTCTATCGATCTTTTTTTTACCGGCTGCAGCCGATAGGTTGAGATAGGCGCGCTTTTCGTCCTCCCAGCGCAGAAACTTCACTCGCGGATATCGCAGATCTTCGGTATCGAAACCCATCTCTTCTGCAGCCCTCTCCCATAGGTTCGAGACATCGGGCGGCTCTTTGTACCGGTAGCGTCCGTCGCTCCCCTTTTCGTAAAAACGTACCACGGTCAGATTTGAGAGCAGCATCGTTTCGACGGCTATCCGGGAGCCCTTCGGAGAAGGGACGACCCTGTAGTCGAGTGCGTCGTCGGCGAGTCTGTAGCGCCCCTTCTCGTCCTCGATATAGAGCTCTCCATCTCTAACCTCCGATACGAAAGAGAGAGGCGCTTCCGCCGCTGTGGTGCGGTTTGTAATGCCGCCGTCTATACCGCACCCGTGAAGCAGGATGAAGAGCGGCAAAATCAGCAGAAGCCTATTCACTGTTTCTCGGATCATTGTGCAGATAGAAGCCGAAAGCTTTTTTTACGGCGTCCGATGTCTTTTTGCCGGGCCATCCGTCTACTCTGAGTGCAATACCTTCGAGCCCGTTTAGAAATTCCTGAAGTTTCTCGCTTCCCTCTACACGCCCTGTACTGTAGAAAAAAAGCGGAGCTTTGGAAGGCTCTTCAAAAGAGATTTCACCTCTCTGCTCAAGGCGCCTTATAATGACTGCCGCTCCGCACTGCTTGGATTTGGCAGTATCGGACCATCTGCCGTCGGCGGTATATTTCCCGCTTGTGTAGTGGTTTGAAAAAGACCAGAGATATGGAGTTAGAACATATGGATGGTAGAGGCGGTAGCCCCAGCCGTTGTAGCCCTCCAGCTCATAAAGTGTTCTCTCGAGCGTCCATGAGCGTATACGGTCTATACGCTTCATTTCAAGAGCGTCCAGCGCACTCTCTTCCCAGCTAAACGGGGGTTCCCCTTTTCGCGGTCTTCCCGCCGGAACGTGGACGGTTCTTTCGCTTAGAGGGTCTCCGTTGTGTAGGTGGCAGGTGAAATCCTGCCCGCTCTCCATGTTGTGTATGGCCGCAATGAAGTACCATGGAGCACCGGACTCGGCAGATACGGCCTCATAGCGCGCCCTGTTTGCAAGCAGGCTCTCTACGGTCGAATCTACCTCATCAAATTTTTGCGGATCGGTTTTACAGCTGCGGTAGAGACGAAGATACTCCTCTGCCAGTTGCCGGGTGAAGTTTATTTTGGGCATAGCTACCGCTCCTTCAGGCTCGAATATTAAATCTATATTACAACTACCGGTGTTAATATAAAATTAATCGGGCCTATCCAATTCTTGCGGTGAAAGTGTTTGTGCGATTTTATCGCAGAAACTCTGCCCACAGCAGTCTATGGTCAGCAATGTAGTAGCGTATGTATTGAAAAAAGCGCTTCTTGTCGCGTCTCGATGATCTGGCCCACAGATCCTTGAAGATCGCATTGTCGAAGTCGAATACACCCATTCTGCCGGAGAAGTCCTCGTCGGTGCGGCTCGGGAAAAATGCTATCTGGTCGTAATCGCTGTCACCGGCCAGATTGGTGCCCACCAGGTTGGTCGTATGTTTCGGAAGAGATAGACCGTAGCCTGCGAGTTCGTCGTAAATCTGATCGCCTGGGCGAACATGCGGCATGTTGAAGTCCCCTATCAGGATGATGTCGTTGTTGGGAGGGCCGGACCGGCCTACCCTCTTTTTGGCCCATTTCGCCAACGCCTTGGTCTCCAGACGCCTGATATGAATATTGCTCCAGTAGAGATGGACGTTTACAATATAGAATTCGAAATCTCCGCACCTGAAGCCGGCCATAAACGGGTTTCGATTGAAACCTGTAAAGGGTCCTTCTTCAGGCTCCATCCCCTCTATGACGATCTTTGACCGCTCATACCCGCGCATCGCCAGTTCGGCAGCGAGCCCCGTAGCCTCTACCCTCTCTTTTCTGTAAAGAAACCCCAGTCTCTCGTTGTTTCCGGCGATATCGGTAAAGAAGTATCCCCACCCCTCTCCGAGAAAGGAGTGGAGTCTGTAAAACTGCGTCAGGTCGTCAGCCACCTCCTGAAAAGCGACTATATCGAAAGGTGAGACGATCTCCGCCATCAGGTGCAGGTGTGGATCTTCGCGCTTCTGAAGTCCGAAATTTGTCAGGTTCCATGTGGCTATCATCACATTTTCGGCCGTTCGGGGAGGTATGACTCTTCCCGTTCGCTTTCTGTGTCTTCTTATGTTGTCGAGCTCTTCGTGAAGATCGAAACTGTATTCGAAGTCCGGTTTTTTGTGGGCTCTCACGGCTAATCCTTGAAGTAGTTTGCGCTCAGCTCTTTTAGACGTTCGTATATTTTTTGAAAGTCTACGCTGTAGACCCTCGTCTCTCCGACTGTCGTTATGAAGTTGGTGTCTCTTGAAAATCGCGGTACCAGATGAAGATGTATATGCTCCGCGATGCCCGCTCCTGCGGCGGCACCCAGGTTCATTCCCAGATTGACACCTTCCGCACCGAACCCCTCTTTGAGCATCGCCGTGCCATCCTGTGCGAGAGAACTCATCCTGAGCCAGACACTCCGGTCCAGTCTCTCCAGAGAGTCGGTGTGGATATGGGGTATTATCATGAAGTGGCCGGGCGTATAGGGGTATCTGTTCATAACGACGAAGCAGAGATCGTCCCTGAAAAGAACCTGGGACTCTACGTCATTTTCGGGGTGCCCGCTTATATCGCAAAAGACACACCCTTCTTTACTCTTTTTGCTATCGGTTATATAGCCGCTTCTCCACGGTGCATAGAGGTACTCCATTCCGCTCCTTTGAGTGCTTGTGCATTGCCTATATTGTAGCGAAACTGCACCCTACCCTCCCCAATAGATTATTTTGGGCCAAATCATGATAATCGCGAGTGCGGCGATCTGAAGCAGGATGAATGGGATCACCCCTCTGTATATACTGCCGGTTTTAACTTTGTCGCCGGCGGCACCTTTAAGGTAGAAAAGGGCGAATCCGAAAGGCGGAGTCAGAAATGAAGCCTGCAGGTTCATGGCTATCAGTACGGCGAACCAGACGGGATCTATGCCGAAACTGGCGGCTATTGGGACCAGTATAGGAACTACGATAAAGGCGATCTCGATGAAGTCTACAAAAAATCCGAGAATGAAGATAACCGCCATAGAGACGAGAATGAATGTCCATCTGCCCCCTATATCCTCCGTAAAGAAGGCATGGACGAACTCCCCTCCGTCGAAAGCGTTGAATACCAGGCTGAAAGCGGTCGCACCTATCAGAATCATGAAGATCATGGCACTCAGTTTTACAGTCTCGAGCGAAGCGTAACGCAGCGTGCTCCACGAAATGCTCCCTTTCGCAATTGTAAGAATCAGAGCACCGACCACACCGACCGCGGCGGATTCGGTGGGGCTGGCAAGGCCGGCGAATATGGATCCCAATACGGCTACGATCAGAAGCAGCGGGGGTAGTATCGCTTTCAGCGCCTGTATGACGATTTTGCTGTAGGGAAGCTCGGAACGCTCCATCGCCGGAGCCGCATCTGGCCTGATCCAGGAGAGAATCAGGATATAGAGTATGTAGAGAGTCACAAGAAGCAGACCAGGAACCACGGCGGCCTTGAAAAGATCGCCCACACTTATGTACATGACGTCGCCGAGAACGATGAGTACAACAGAAGGAGGAATGATCTGCCCGAGCGTCCCGCTTGCGGCTATGGTTCCGCTGGCAAGGGCCGGATCGTACCTGTGTTTAAGCATTATGGGAAGGGTTATGAGCCCCATCATGACGACACTCGCACCCACTATGCCCGTGCTGGCGGCAAGTATCGCCCCGACAACGACGGTAGAGATGGCTAGCCCTCCCCTTACGGGACCGAACAGCTTTCCCATCGACTCCAGAAGATCTTCCGCCATCTTCGACTTCTCTAGAACGAGACCCATGAAAATAAAGAGCGGCACCGCCATCAGGGTGAAGTTCTGCATGATGCCGTATATTCGAAACGGCAGAAGTTCGAAGACCTGCAGTCCCACATCCCACGGAAAGAGAAGAGCGAAGAGTATGGCCACCGCACCGAACGCGAAGGCTACCGGAACGCCGACCAGCAGGAAAACGAGGGCTGCCAGAAACATCAGCATACCGATCATTTCGGCTCTCCAAGCCTGTAGAGGGCTTTGATGATTTCACTGACCGCCTGTAGAATCAGAAGAAAGAAGGCGATAATGATGAAAGATTTGATGATATAGCGGCAGCAGAGACCACCGGGGTTCGGGCTCATCTCGTTCTGGACGAAGCTCTGCAGCGTGAAGTCCCAGCTGAACCAGACCACGAGCAGCCCCAGAGGAATGACGAAAAATAGCATCGAGACGATCTGCACATACGCCTTCATCCGGGGTGAAAAGCGTGCATATAGAATATCTACACGTACATGCTTGTCGTGTTTCAGGGCGTATGAGAGGCCCAGAAGAAAGAGTATGTCGAAGAGGTGCCACTCGAGCTCCTGCAGTGCGATGGAGCCTTCGTGAAAGATGTAGCGCATCGAAGCGTCGTAGACTATAAGAAGTGCCAGAAGCAGCGCCGCGGCAGCCCCGACCGCGCCGGACCACCGGCTCGTTTCGTCTATAGTGTAGGAGATTTTCAGCCATACCGCTTTTCTGTTATCCATTTCTCCCTCCGCTTAGATGAAGTTCGGCGCGTCGTTAGCGAAGAGGATGAGATCCCCCGGGTGGGTAAGCTCGGCCAGCATATCCTGCAGCTTCTCTTTATCTTCGAGGATATACAGCTTCTGCGCATCTACGAACCTCTTGAATACGGGACGGTTGGCTTTTCCGGTGACAATAACGCGATCGAAGACTTCGTCGGCCTTTTTGGCCACCTTTTCGTTGAGTTCGATATCGCTCTCGACCAGTCCCGGAGTCACTACCACCCTTCTTCCCGGATACTGCGCCGCAAGTTCGAACGACGAGATCATGCCGTCGACGTTGCCGTTGAAGCTGTCGTCTATGATGATTTTCCCTCCTGCATCGATTCGCTGAAGACGGTGCTCGACAGGTTCGAGCCCGGCCGCATAGGCGGCACCCTCTTTATAAGGTATGCCGAGTTCGTTTGCCACATGCAGGGCGGCTGTCACGTTTACGGCATTGAACGCACCCAGAAGCGGCAGGTGGACGTCGAGCTCTCCCGAAGGGAGGTTAAGCCTGAAGTCGACCCCCTCAAGGCTCGCTCTTACATCTTCGATCTCGTCTCCGAAAACCGTAACCTTCCAATCCGGTTTTACATTGGCGCTCTTATGGACCCATGCGTGTTTCAGCCTCTTGCTCGAGAGTATTTCCATCTTAGTGTCTCTGATGCGCTCGAGAGTTTTGAAATACTCTATATGCTGGGGCCCTATGACACCTACGACCGCGTAGTGTGGCTCTACGAAATCGGTGATTTCGGCGATGTCACCCGGTCCCCTGGCACCCATTTCGACGATGTATACTTCGGTATCCGCAGGTAGAGATTCGTTTATATCCTTCATAACGCCTCCGAGGGTGTTTACGCTTCTGGGTGTGGCGTATACACGCTTTTTATGGCCTGCGATCTGGGCGATGAAGTTCTTTATGCTTGTCTTTCCGTAGCTTGCCGTGACGCCTACGACTATCAGGTCGGGCATACTTTCGAGTTTTCTTTTCGCATGGAGCCTGTATCCGTGAAGAAGAACCTTCTCTATGGCCATGGAGCCGAAAACGGCGACCGCAAGCGGAAGGATGACGCCGAAGTGGTCGCTGCCGCGAGCGAGCATCAGGAGGTCCTGAAACAGGGTAAGTGCCGCCAAAAGGGCGAAAAAGCGCTTGATTCGCCCGGTGATCACCAGTTTTTTGTCGAGCTTTTTGTGCCAGAGCCACAGAGTCGGCAGATATGCGAAATAGAAGTAGATCCAGAAGTATATGCCGGTAAAGTAGTAGGCAAAGAGCGGAATAAGGAAATAGATCAGGTGCCAGTGGTATTTGGTGTGGTGCAGAACCACCCTCTCTATCTTGTAGCTGTACCACTGAAGATTGGTAGCGAGGTACCAGCCGAGCGCGAGTACCAACAGTATATGTGAAAAGAGTTCGAACCAGATCATCTTATTATCCTGAAGTCGTTGAACGGGGCGTCAAGCTCGATCTCACTGCACTCTACACTCTCAACCTGGGACAAGGGCGATCCTTTTTTTAAAATAGATTTGAATCTCTCCAAATCGTCGCTGTCGAGGTCGGCTACCGCGACGACGCTTCCGTCGGGAAGGTTCTTTACATATCCGCGGATACCGGCGGCCGACGCCGCATCGGCGACATGCTTTCTGTACCATACGCCCTGAACTACCCCTTTTACGATACACCTATACCGTTTCAAGAAATTCTCCTATCCTTCTTGCAACTTCATCTTTGCGCTTCAGGAAAAAGTAGTGGTCCCCTTCAAACAGCTGCAGCGTCGCGTTCGGCATGATTTTCGCGATTTCCCTTCCCGCCTCCAGAGGGGTCGCTCTGTCCTCTATGCCCCAGCATATGAGTGCGGGCGAGCTGTAGGCTTCGAAACTGCTTCTGAAATTTTCGTCGACTACACGTTTGAAGGTTTCATACATATTCTGAGGCATACCCGCCGCATCCGCCGAGACGAAAAACTTTCTGAGTTCATCACCCCCGAACGGCTTCATGAGTTTAAAAAGCGCTATCTTCGCACGCACCTTCAGCGGTTTGGGCATCACAATTCCCGCACTAGAAAGCAGAACGAGGCGCTCGGGCTGCAGCAGAGTCGCCACTTTGCCTCCGAAAGAGTGGCCGACTACGGCATAGGGAGTCGTATCGACAGCGCCCAAAAAGGAGCTTACGATAGCGGCGTAGTCGTGCGTGGTCAGAACCGAGTCGTTGCTGCTCTTTCCAAATCCGGGCAGGTCCAGGTATATATGGCGGAAATCTTCGAGACTCTTGGAGAAGGCCTGCGCCATAAGCTCCTTGTTGCTCCCCCATCCGTGCAGAAAGAGTATGCTTCTCTCTCGATTCGGATTTACGATATCGTAAGAGAGCCCGAACCTCTCACCGTTATGCAGAACCTGTTTCAGAGCCATGCTACTCTCTTCTCAATATTACGTTGTTTATGAAGTCGGAGAGGATACTCTCCTTCTCCTCTTTGAAGCGCCTCTTCATCTCCTCTCTCGGCAGCTTCTCCGTCCACTCGAAAAGGTCGGCGTCGGGGTGCTTCTCTTTGTATTTCAAAAACTCGTCGAAATAGAAGTCGATGATCCCGGCATCGGAGCTTTTGATGTGTCCGTAGGGGATGAATTTGAGCTGGTCGCACTCTTTTAGCGGAACGTTCTCTTTCCAGTAGAGGTAGAGTGTGGCGGCGAGCCCGGTGCGGTCGGCTCCCGCCTTGCAGTGCATGAGTACCGGGTATTCCGCCTCGTCGAACGCTTTCGCCATGCTCTCGAGCCGGTTTCTGTCCGGAAGGTCGCGCGAGTATATCTCTACATCTATCATCTTCACACCCGCCTCTTCGCACGCCCTCTTTTCGAGCATATAGACCGGGCTGTGGGGCTGTGTTCCGCGAAGGTTGATGACCGTCTTTATCCCCTTCTGTTTCACGATCTTTTTGAGCTGCCACGGTGTCGGCTGGCTCGAGCGGTACATCCTGTCGCTCACTTTGTGAAGGTTCAGCCTGAATATGTTGGTGAAATTGTGTTCGGTAATCATGGCGGTAAACCACGCCTTGATCTTCTGCCACAGAGTGTCGTATTTTACCGGCTCTTTGCTCATTGCTGCCCCATATGGTAGAGTTTTTTGAATGTGTCGCACTCTTTTGCGAGGAGCTCTCTGCTCCCTTTGCAGACGATCTTTCCATGTTCGAAGACCAAAATCGTATCTGCTCGCTCGATCGTGGAGAGGCGGTGGGCGATCATGAATACGATCAGGTCATTTTTGAATCTGTATATCGTCTCTATTATGGCCGCTTCGCTCTTGTTGTCGAGTGCGCTCGTCGCTTCGTCGAGTATCAGGATATCGGGCTCTTTGTAGAGTGCGCGCGCTATAGCAATGCGCTGGCGCTGTCCGCCCGAGAGGTTCGTACCCCCTTCGCTGAGTACCGTGTCTATGCCGTCGGGAAGCGACTGTACGAACTCCCAGAGATTCGCCTTCTTCAGGGCCTCTTCGACCTTCTGCCTGTCTGGTTCCGTGACAGCGTATGCTATGTTTGCGGCTATCGTGTCGTTACTTATGTAGATTCTTTGCGTCACTATCGCGATCCTGTTTCTCAAAGATGTGACATCGAGTTCGCGGCTGTCGATACCGTTTATGCGCACCACACCTTCGGCAGGGTCGTAGAAGCGCAGAATCAGGTTGACCATCGAGCTCTTGCCTCCGCCGCTGTCGCCTACCAGTCCTATCACTTCACCCTTTTTGGCACTGAAGGAGATATTTTCGAGCGCTATCGTGTCGCCGTAACGCAGCGTTACGTTTTCAAAAGCAACGCTCTCTACGCTTTCGAGCCTCTTTGTGCCGCCGACAATCATCGGTTTGTGGTTGAATATCTGCTCTATCCTCTCGTTTGCTGCTATGGCGTCCTGAAAGCGGTTGTAGGCTCCGGAGATTCTGCGAAGGGGGTCTATAAGGAGTGAAAGAGCGGTCAGGAAAGAGAAGAACTCCCCGGTTGTCATGCTCTTGTGCACAAGAACCTCCCGTCCCCCTATGACAATGACGGCGGTTATGGCGACAGCCGCGACGAGTTCGAGTATCGGCACGAGCATCTGCTGCACCTTTACCGTTTTTATATTCGTCTCGAAAAATCGCCGGTTATGCTCCTTGAAGCGTTCGAGCTCGTAGGGTTGGGCATTGTAGGACTTTATCATCTCGTAGTTTGCGAAAATCTCGGAGAGGCTTGCGATGAGGTCGGAGTTTTGCTCCTGCGCCGTATGGGAGAGCTTTTTGATCTTTCTCGAAATAACCTCCACCGGGTAGACGGCAAGAGGGATGATAACAAGAGAGAAGAGTGCCAGTTTGGGGCTCTGGTATATCACGACTCCAAGCAGCGCGATGACTGTGAGAATCTCTCTTAAAAATGTAGCCATCTCCGAAGAGATCGCGTTCTGTATGCGCAGGATGTCGTTGCTTATGCGGCTTATGAGCTCACCGCTGTGGTATCGGAAGTGAAAGTCCATATCGAGGTTCATCATGTGCGAAAGCATTCTGTCTCTGAGCTTTCTTATGATGTCCATGCCTATGTAGCTCAGAGCGTAGCTCTGCATAAAGGTTCCGAGCCCCTTGGCTACAAAGGCGACGATTATGAACGCCGGAACTATATAGAGCATCTGAACGTCGTGTTCGACGAAGATCCTGTCCATCAGCGGCTTTACAATGTATGCGATGGCGGCGGTGGCGGCGGAGGCCATCACCATGCCGATCACCGCCAGGGTTATATATACGCCGTATCCCCTGTAGTAGGGTAGGTAGGTCTTTAGAAAGTGTTTCAACGGCCGCTTCCTATTTTGTGACCCTTGGCGGAGTGCACACGGTTTATGTAGGCGTAGTCGGGCCTTATAATCCGCTTTTTAGGAAGCGAAGCGGCAAGCTTATTTAGAACAGTCTCGAAATCGTCGAAGAGATAGTTTGCAAGCGAACCCGGTATCGGGTTTATCTCGTTTAGAACTATTTTTCCATCTTTTACGAAGAAGTCGCACCTTATGAGCGCCCCTTCGAAGAGATCGGAGTAGACCTTTTTGAAACTCTCTATAAGCCCGCTTTCAAGCCCGGGCGGCAGCTGTGCGGCCGCTACCGTCTCCATGCGGGAGAAGTCGAGGTACTTCTGGTCGAAGTCGAGAAACTCCTTTTTTGCAGGGGCTTCGATGGTGCCGATCTTCCATCCCGAAGATGTTTTGCATCCGGCTACGTTATACTCCTCTATCCCCTCTACAAATGGTTCGATGAGCACTTTGTCGTCAAACTCGAAAGCTACGTCGAGTGCGAAGTCGAGATCTTTTTGCTCTCTTACGACCGAAACACCGATCGAACTGCCGAGACGAAGAGGCTTGACTATCACAGGAAGATCGAAACCGATCTCTCTTTCTTCATCTATGCCGAGAAGCCTGTACTCTACGGTATCGATACCCAGACCACGGGCGTAGAGCTTCGTGAGCCACTTGTTGAAGCTGATGACGGAGGCCTCTTTCGACGGGCCGATACAAGGGATCTCGTAAAACTCCATCAGTGCGGCCAAAGTTCCATCCTCTCCCTGAGCTCCGTGTACGAGGTTTATTACGGTCTCTACCCCATCCACTTTTCTGCTTTTGAAGAGGCCGCCTTTTTCGAATCCTCCGCGAACGGGAGTGATTTTCTCATCTTTTTTGTAAGCCTTGGTGCTGAAGTGGTCCGACTTCATATCTTCCGCTTTTATATGGTAGAAATCTCCCTCGGGATCGAGAAAAATAAATACCGGAGCCGATTTCATGATACGTTTGAGCGCAATGGCGCTCACTATGCTGATTTCGTGCTCGTAACTTGCACCGCCGAACAGTATTGCGAATTTCACGTCTCTCCTCTTTATCTGCTTAATTTTTTTAACGCCTCTTTTATAAGGGCCTCAGTCTCTGTTGAGCTGCATGTGGCGAGTGTTTTGGCTACGGCATCCTTCTTGAAACCGAGACTCTCGAGTGCCATGGCGGCTTCCGTGCGTGCGGCACCGCCGCTTTGCGGCTCCAGACTATCCAGGCTGAAGTCGCCGAGCTCTACCAGTATCCGCCCTGCACTTTTGGGACCTATGCCCGGCACACGTTTGAGCATCGCCACATCTTTGCTTTGAACGATATTCGCGAAAGATTGCGGCGTGAATGTAGAGCAGATGGCCATAGCGGCCTTTGGTCCCACACCGCTTATCTTTATGAGCGTATCGAACATCCGCTTCTCGTTCAGATCCAAAAAGCCGTATAGAAGCTGTGCATCCTCTCTGACTATATGGGTCGTATGGAGCTTTATCTCCCCCTCTTTTACCGCCGCGCTGCAGTGGAGCGAGACGAATATCTCGTAAACTATCCCGCCGGGTGTCAGCAGGTGCAGCAGGGTCGGCTCCTTCTTCTCCACTTTGCCGGTAACCGCTATTATCACACTTTTACCGCCTCTCTTACCGCTATTTCGTAACTTGTCTCCTCATCCGGGCCGGTAATCTTTTTCAGATAGACCTCTTGCATCTTCGCACCCGGTTCGGGTGTATACTGGAGTGTAATCTGAGGATAGAGCAGGTGAAACTCTATATTCGTGTAATCCTTCCATTCGCCGTAATTGATGATTTTTGAGTTGATGATCATCTCCTGATATGCAAGGAGCTTTCTCTTTATCTCTTTCAGGGTCTGTTTCGTTTGATTTATCTTTTCCGACAGGTCGGTCAGATCGTTTTCCATCTTCTGGTACTGTTTTATTTTGGCAACGAAAGCGGGCTGGGGTTTGACACCTTTCTGTTTCGCTTCCAGAATTCTCTTTCTGAGTGTCTGAACCGCTGCCGTACTCTTCTCTATAATCGCAGCTTTCTGGCTCTTCGCCTCCTCGAGCTGCGCAAGCTCCTTTTCGATCTGAACGATCTCCTCTTCGAGGGAGACTATCTCATTGTGATAGGCATCTATTTCGCTTGCATCTATAATGAGTTTGTTGTTTTCACCTACCATCTTGCCGATTATGATTTTCGATACGGCACAGATCCTGGCATTTGAAGCTATGACATCGACATCTACCTCGATAGCTTTCACCTCTCCGCCTATCATCTGTGAAACCTTAGCCTTTTTCGCTTCGGCAACACCCCCTTCAAGACGCGTGACCTGCAGATCTTCGGTGGTCTTGACATAGCCTCTTTGTACGTTTATCTTGGCCGTTTTGGCAAATATTTTACTTGTCTGGTGAGTCTGACCGCCTATTGAAACCTCTTCGGCCTTGACGATTGCGGAAGCTCCCACATTTCCTTCGACCTTGACTTCGGTAGCCTCCACTTCCACACCAGTTCCTATCGCATCTTTCATGTGGTCAGATTCGCTTATGTGGAGTTTCACTTCGGTCTCTACTCCGGCATCTATGGAGCCTGTCTTTTTGAAGCTGACTTCATCGATCTCCATCGAGTCGTGTATATCGTATGTATTATCTTTAAAAACGACATATCCCCCGCGTTTGGCACGATAAAGAATTCTGGTATCGTCCTCTTCTACCTCTATCATCTCGCTTACCCTGAATTCCGGTTTGAACTTTTCGAGAGGCTCCGGAACCGGTATATAGGTACCTTGGCAGTTGCGTCCAGGTTTTCCGGGCTGCGGCTTTATATACTCTATGACCGTTTCACCCTTTTCGACCGCCTGAATGAAACCGCGTTTTGAGTGGTCTATCCTGTCACCTTCCAGCTCTTCCTCGTTTTTGTGCTTATAGTGGAGAATGAGCTCGTCATTGACAGGTTTTTGCGAAGCGAAACATACACATATATCGAAAGAGAGATCTTCGGGGAGAATATACTGATCCTGCACAAGAGCTTTTGCCGTCAGATCGTCTATAGCCGTATCGTAATTGACATCCCAAAGATTTATCAGTATTCTGGAGCGCAGCATCTTTCCCACTATTATGTTTTTGATTTTGGATTTGAGATTTTCCGTTTTTCTGATAATGGATCCGGCTTTGAAGGTGCAAACTACCCTGTTTTTCTCCCTGTTCGAGCCGATATGCAGCTGCAGGTCGCTCTTCCACGGCTCATCTTTATATCGGAATATCTCTAGTTCATAACTCTGCTTAACCTGAAAGTCGGGGCTGAGGAGAATTTCGGGCTTATTGAGCTTCTCCCACTCTCCATCTTCGACCTCCGTCCACTCCTCCTCTTTAGGGTTCATTTTGATAAAAGTTTTGAACGAGAGAAGTCTGATATCGAGTGCGCTCGAGTTTATTTTGTACTTGAGGGCCGTATCGTGCAAAGTCTGGGCGACATCGTCGGTATTAACTATAATCGGTGTGAAACTGCCGCCGTCGCCGCTTCTCTTTTTCGGCTCGTCCCCTTTGTCGCTTCCGAATACCTTGTCAAAAAAACCCATTCAATTGTCCTGCTCGATATTAGGTACGGTCGTTATGACCGGCAAAAAATATCTATATTTTATCTAATTATCGTTAAAATATCATCAATCGATGACAGGTCAATATCAAAAGGCTGTTTTTCAATGCGTTTTCGCTCCATTTTTACCAACAGTGCGGGTATTTTGGTCTCGCGTATTTTCGGGTTTGTCCGCGACCTGCTTACCGCATCGGTTCTCGGGGCGAATATATATTCGGATATCTTTTTCGTAGCGTTCAAACTTCCCAATCTCTTCAGACGGATCTTTGCCGAGGGTGCATTTGTGCAGAGTTTCCTACCTTCGTTCATAGCGTCGAAGAGCAGAAGTGTTTTCGCCGTTGCAGTACTGATCCGTTTCTTTCTATTTCTTATGGGTGCCTCTTTGCTCGTTACCATCTTCAGCGAGGAGATAACGAAGCTCATAGCGCTCGGTTTCAGCGACGAAGCTGTTGCGGCGGCGGCGCCGCTGGTGGCGATAAACTTCTACTATCTCGATTTCATTTTTCTCGTCACTTTTTTGTCTGCACTGCTGCAGTACAAGGAGCACTTCGCCACAACGGCCTTCTCTACCGCCCTTTTGAACATCTCGATGATAACGGTACTTGTGCTCTACCGACACGACGCCCCTCGGACTATCGTCTATGCGTTGAGCTTTTCGGTTCTTATTGGCGGAGTTCTGCAGCTGGCTCTCCATCTCTGGATGGCGGGGCGAAAAGGTTTTTGCAGGATGCTTGCCGGCGGATTCGCCTATCTCGGAAAAAGAAGGGGTGAGAGCGAAAAGGAGCTTAAACGCTTCAGCCGGAGATTTTTTCCTTCGGTCCTGGGAAACTCGACGGCGCAGCTATCATCTTTTATCGATACATGGCTCGCCTCTTTTCTTGTCAGCGGATCGATCAGCTATCTCTTTTATGCCAACCGTCTTTTTCAGCTTCCGCTCGCACTATTTGCGACGGCCGCTTCGGTCGCACTCTTTCCTACAGTGAGCAAGCTTCTGAAAAGGGGGCTTGTCGATGAGGCCAAAGCGGAGTCGAAGAGGGTCTTCTGGCTCCTTGTGGGGCTGCTTGGAGGCGCTACCGCCATCGGCATCGTTCTATCTTACGAGATAGTGGAACTCCTTTTTGAAAGAGGAGAATTCGACGGAACGGATACGCAAAACACTTCGGCGGTACTCATGATGTATCTTGCTGGGCTCGTTCCGTTCGGTCTGGCCAAGCTCTTCTCTCTCTGGCTATACGCATCCCAGCGCCAGGCGGAAGCGGCGAAGATCGCCGCAAAATCGCTCGGTTTCAACATTCTCTTCTCTCTTCTTCTAATAGCCCCCATGGAGGCTCCGGGCCTTGCGCTGGCGAGCAGTCTGAGCGGCTGGATACTCCTCTTTTTGACGCTTAAAGCAGTCGGAAGAGAGATCTTTTTGGATATAATGCGCTCAAAATATGCACCCCTGTCGCTCGTTTTCATAGCTGTCTGCACTCTTTCGGCATGGGGTATCAAGGTGGTAGTCGATGCTTATTTATGATTCGGTCCAGAAGTGCAAACTCTCTCTCGAACCGCTGCGTGACAATGAGGTACGCATCTACGTCTGCGGCCCGACCGTATATGACGATGCGCATCTCGGACATGCCAGAAGTGCTATAGCTTTCGATCTTCTCAGGCGCACCCTTGCCGCTTTGGGCTATCGTGTACTCTTCGCAAGGAACATCACCGATATAGACGACAAGATCATAAAAAAGTCTTTCGAAACAGGAGAGGCGATAGAGGCGATAACGGAAAGATATACCCGGCGATATCTTGAAGATATGCATGCACTGGGAGTTCTGGATGCGGATATCTCGCCGAAAGCTACTGAATCCATGAACCATATCGTAGAGATGATTTCGAAACTGCTCGAAAACGGCTGCGCATATGCCGGGGCTGACGGAACAGTCTGGTTCGATACTTCAAAAGACAAAGAGTACTGCTCTTTATCGCACAGGTGTGCGGACGAGGAGGAGAGCCGGTCGAGAATCGAACATGAAGAGGGGAAGCGCCATCCGCGCGATTTCGCTCTCTGGAAGGCGTGCAAAGAGCGTGATGTCTGTTACGACTCCCCGTTCGGTCGGGGGCGTCCGGGGTGGCACATAGAGTGCTCGGCCATGATAGACGCATACATCGCCTATAGGGATACACCGTACGAGATAGATATACACGGCGGTGGAGCGGACCTCTTTTTCCCGCACCACGAAAACGAAGCGGCCCAGACCCGCTGCGCTACCCGTACAAAGCTGGCCAAATACTGGATGCACAACGGGTTCGTCAATATCGACGGCGAAAAGATGAGTAAGAGCCTGGGAAACAGCTTCTACATAAAAGATGCCCTGAAAGTGTATGACGGCGAAGTGCTGAGGTACTACCTGCTCGGCACCCACTACCGCGCCAACTTCAACTTTAACGAAGAGGATCTTCTTTCCAGCAAAAAACGGCTCGACAAACTCTACAGGCTCAAAAAACGGATTTACGGCACAAAATCCGGTATTGTCGACGCCAACTTCAAAAAAGAGCTGCTCGATGCGCTGAGTGACGATCTCAATATATCTGCGGCTCTGGCTGTTGTGGATGAGATGGTGGCGCACTCCAACGAGCATCTTGACGAAAACCCGAAAGACAAAGCTTTCAAACGGAAAATTGCCGCAAATATAGCGTGGCTCGGGGAGCTTCTTGGTATCGGCCGTAAGGATGCGTACGACTATTTCCGTATCGGTATGAGTGAAGAGGAGATAGAGAAGATCGAGGAGCTGGTGCGGGAGCGTACCGAAGCCAAGAAGAGAAAAGATTTCGAAAAAGCGGATGCGATAAGAGATGAGCTGGCCCAACTCGGTATACAGCTGATGGATACTGCAGACAAAACGGTTTGGGAAAAATCGGAATAACAGAGATGAGGCTGCCCTTTTCGCTCTTTCTCTTTTCCGTTATTGTCATATGTATGACAGCATATGCGGCGGAATCATCGTTTCAAAACAGACAGATCGCACATGATCTGAACCGCTCATGGATAGTAGACGGCCGACTTACGGATGAGGCTTACACACTTCTTACAGCTATAAGAGCGGACTCATCGATTTTATGTTCAAAAAAGCGCTACAACCTTGAACAGATAGACGAACTGCTTCAGAAATGTTTTTTATCAGACAAGTTTGAATCTCAGTTAAACCGCGCGTTGAACCGTGCCTTTTCACTATATATTTCCGACAGAAGAGATGGATGCTTTGATCCGCTGGAGATATACGGCGGACAGGTTCATATCGACGATAGAGTGAAGCAGAGTGTCGAAGAGGGAGATAATATTCTGCTTCAGCGTCTGGAATATGCCTTGAGAAGATACGAAACAGTTGAAGCAGACGGAGGATGGAAGAGAGTGCCGCAGATTTCCCGGCTCCTTAAAAAGGGGGACGAATCAGTGGCTGTAAGGCTGATCAGAAAACGCCTTTTTAAAAGCGGTGATCTGAACGATTCGGATTTTTCAAACACTTTTTTTGACGAAACTCTTGAAGAAGCCGTAAAACTTTTCCAGACCCGCCACTCTCTCAAAAGCGACGGCATAGTCGGCCCGATGACGCTGGCGGCGATTAACACTCCTATCGCGCAAAAAATATCTCTTATGAAACTGAATATAGAGAGGCTGAGGTGGCTTACCGGCGAAAGCGAAGATTTCATTGTTGCGAACATTCCCGAATTTACCTTGACCCTTTATAGGGAGAACTCCCCTAAGATTACAATGAAAACGGTCGTCGGACGCAGAAAGCGCCCTACCCCGATGATTTCGGATATGATGAGTTATGCCGTTTTGAATCCTTACTGGAGAGCTCCCGAAACCATAGTCAGAGATGATATTCTTCCGAAACTGAAAGCGGGTAAGTTCGATTATCTGGAAAAGATAGGAGTAACGGTCAGCAGAAGCATGGACGGCAACGAGTCGGTAGATATGAGAAGTATAGACTGGAATCGCTTCGACGGCGGAGATCTTCCATTCATATTCATGCAGAAACCGGGACCCCGAAACTATCTCGGTTTTGTAAAATTCATGTTTCCTAACGATCTTGACATCTATATCCATGACACACCCGAGAGCCATATTTTTGAATACGAAGAGCGTACGATGAGCTCCGGATGTATCAGGGTAGAGAAACCTGTAGAGCTTTTTCATGCACTCTTCGCTGATGAAGATAACAACAGATGGAGCTATAAGCAGATAGTGAAAGAGATAATCAAAAACAGGGAGAGAGAGGTGGGGCTCGCGGAACCCATGCCTGTCTATATTCTCTATATGACGGCATATGCGGATGAGAAAGGGAGAGTCCACTTTCTGCCGGATATCTACGGTTACGACCGAATAATGCGAAACTATCTCGACAATTTCGCCGGCCGTTTGGAGTATGAGAAGAGAGCACTTTTTAAATGAAGACAAATGGGATGTACCTTTTTTCCGCTATTTCGTTAAAATTGCTGCAAATAATCCGATTGTAAGAGTATGATGAAAACTGATATCTATCGAAGAGATTTCCTTAAAAAGAGCGCTGCTGTGGCCGTAGTACTGGCTTTTCCAAACATCGTGCTTGCAAAAAAGAGCACGGATGTTTCATATAAGAGCCTTTCGCTTTACAATATCCACACTGCCGAAAAGGTGGAGGCTTTATACTGGGAAAATGGGCAATATCTTCAAGAAGAGATTCAACGGCTGAATCACCTGCTGCGAGATTTCAGAACCGGTGAGACTCACCCCATCGACACCGCTCTTTTCGACCTTCTTCACGATCTTAAAACAGCGGTAGGATCGAGCACCTCTTTTCATGTGATATCGGGCTACCGCTCACCGAAAACCAACGATAGGTTGAGAAGAAGATCTTCAGGTGTAGCGAAAAAGAGTCTCCATATGCAGGGGCGCGCGACAGATATAGATCTTCCCGGAGTCTCTCTGGAGACTCTTCGCCTTGCGGCAAGAGACCTCAGGCGCGGCGGCGTCGGATACTACCCGAAATCGGGGTTCATCCATGTGGATACCGGCAGGGTAAGGTACTGGTAGCGGCACAACAGAAGGCAGGCGGCTATATATTGCACGCCAGAATGGAGCAGTAACCCTCCCCTGCCCCGTCGCTTCCGCCGAAACCACTCCAGTCGATTTTGGGCATACTCTTTACTCTTTTTTCATACTCCTCTTTCGAAATGGGCTCGATCGGCATCTGTTCGTAAACATCTTTTTTCCTGCGCGGCAGCATCGATGCAGACTTGATAACCGGGGCGAACATAGCCAACATATGCTCAACCTGAGGCCCCTCCCTCTCTTCGTCGAAACTTATCGTGCATGAGACCATATTGTCCGACCACTCCCTTTGCAGCATGGCCAGCAGTGCAAACTGTTCCCATGCGCTGACACGCTCTATTGATATGGGGTTTTCATATTTGATGGGAAATTCGAAAACGGTCGTATTTTCGCTGTACTCGTCCGCCATATGTGGCACACCCGCTTTAACAAGAAACTTCGTTATCTTCTGGCTGTTACCCGCACGGAGCCTCCTTACCGCATATCTGCTTACCGGAAAGTGCATTCCGGGGCTGACGCCGGCCAGCAGGCTAATGGTTCCGGATGGCTTTACGGCAGTCACTTTGAGCGAGACCGGGATCCCGGCGTCTCTTGCCAGCCTCCCGTTTACCTCCCTAACCTCCCTATAGGAGTCTCTGAGCACTCTTGTCATCTTTGCTATCCCGATCTTCTCCATCCAGTCGGTTATTCCGGATATACTGACTCCCGTACGGCGGTTGCGTGCCACTATAGCGTTCGTCTCGCTTCTGTGTGTAGGCAGCAGCGAGACTGTAGTGGCATAGAACGTGGCAAACTCCACCGCATCTTTAAACTCTTTTTCGCTTTCGCACCGTGTCGGAAATATTTCGGCTAGATTGCATAGCTCGTAACTCTCGAGTGCTATTTCGCCGCAGGGATTGGTAAGCCATGCTCTGTCTCTTATCTCTTTGCCGAAACGGCCATATTTTTGAACATTTACCAGATTAAGTATCCCCGGTTCACCGTTTTGTCTGATCAGCTCCGCGATTTCGGGCAGTCTGTCGAAATCTTCCCGCTTTTGCAGCAGTACGGAGTTGTTCGACATCCAGCCGATATCTCTGCGGTCCGGGAAACGGCTGTACTCTTTCAGGTGCAAGAAAGTCTCATCATGCACCGAACCGAGCGCTATCTCCGCACTGCGTCTGACATTTCCGGCAACCACACAGACACCGATCGAGTTGAAAAGATCCGCTATGCACCTGGTTCTGTCGATCTCGCCTTTGCAGAAGCTATCCATAATCTTTTCGAGACGAATATGCAGCTCCTTCAGGGGCTGCGGTCCAGAAGCGGTGCCGCCGAAGCCGTGGATAGGCGAACCGGCCGGCCTGATCTTCGAGTAATCGAAACGGTAAAACGGCCCGTTGCCGCAGTAGCTCTCCAGAAGCACTCTTACCGACTTTACCCATCCCTCTTTGCTATCTTCGACGATATACAGATGCGGGCTGCTCTTGTCGGGTATCGTCGCGGTTCCACTCCAGGCGGTGTTGAATCCCACACCTACACCGCTCATTAGCATATCCATAGCCCAGTCGGCCGAATTTACAAGATCGGAGGTATCGACCGCACCGCAGTTGTAGAGTGCGGCGCTTCCCCGCTCGTATATATACTCCGTCCCCATGATCCACAGACCGCGCCCCGGAGGGAGCCAGTGCATATCGAAACAGCTCGAAGCCATACGCTGTGCGAAGATCTGCCACTCTTCGTCACTCCACTCCAGATCCTGCAGAAGATAGTGGTTTTTCCTTATCGACATGACCCCCTCTACGACACGTATTACGGTGTCGGCCCACCTCTCCTGTGAGCCGTCCGGTTTTCTGCGGCTGTAGGTACGGTAGTATATGACCTCCCCGAAGCCGTTGAATCCGAAACGGGGTTTTTTGGCCATAAGAACATCTTTGAAACTCTTCTTAAGTTCGAAACGCTCTGTCACTCTCATATTCAGCCCCTTTGATAGTCTCACTGAACCCTGTAACAAGATTGTATCAAAAACTGTTTCATGGGTAAGATGGCGTAAATATTATTTAATATTAGACACTTTGCGATAGAGTTGTTGTCTCGGTTAAAGCTCTCCTTACCGCTTTTTCAGTATAATCGATCCAATTTTAATGACGTTGGATATATCAGATGGATTATGAAAAGATCAAACCTCTCTTTTTCAAGCTCGATCCGGAGTATGCCCACCATTTGGTGACCGGCCTGCTCAAGATCGGCGAAGCAGTTCCGCAGCTTTTCAACCCGTGGGTTACGAAGAACTTTGTCGATGATAAAAGGCTTCACCAGCAGCTTTTCGGGCGCACCTTTTTGAACCCGGTAGGGCTCGCCGCCGGATTCGACAAAGACGGTGAACTGATACGCTCCATGACCGCAATTGGTTTCGGTTTTACGGAAGTGGGCACCGTCACACCCCGGCCGCAGCCCGGAAATCCAACCCCCAGACTCTGGCGACATGTGGCGGAGGAGTCTTTGCAAAACGCGATGGGTTTCAACAACAGAGGAAGCCTCTATATGGAGAGAAGGCTCAAAAAGCGCTTTCCCTACGTCACCCCGATCGGCGTGAATATCGGTAAGAACAAGACGACTCCCGAAAGAGAGGCGCTAAGGGATTACGAACACGGCATAAGGGTCTTCAGAAACCTGAGCGACTATCTCGTAATAAACATATCTTCGCCGAATACGCCCGGACTGCGCAATCTTCAGAACGATTTGTTCGTCTCTTCGATTTTCGATATGGCGAAGTCGCTTACCGACAGACCCGTTCTGCTCAAAATTGCGCCCGATATGGGCAAAGATGAGGCAGTCGCTCTCTGTGCCAGTGCGGTCGAGGCCGGAGCGGATGGCATAATCGCAACCAACACCAGCATTGACTACTCGCTGGTAGCCGATCCTAAAGAGGCTGGCGGAATAAGCGGCCGCGCAATAAAAGAGAAGAGTTTCGAACTTTTCGACGCGATAGCCGACGAACTCTACGGAAAAACCGTATTGATCAGCGTAGGCGGTATCGACAGCGGTTACGAAGCCTACCGCCGGATAAGGGCGGGAGCGAATCTTGTGCAGCTGCTTACCAGTCTGATTTTCCGAGGCCCCGAAGTTGCGGCAACGATAAACCGGACACTTTTGAAGCTGCTCGAAAAAGACGGCTACGCAAACATAGGTGAAGCGGTCGGAGCGGATCGTAAATGAGACGAATCATAAAACTCATAGCACTCTGTTTTTCCATATCTACTCTAATACCAGGAGCTCTAATGGCAAGTACACTGCCGAAACACTACAGCAAAACCCTGAGTAACGGCCTTCAGGTTGTGGTTATCCAGCTTCATAACGAAAGTGGGGTTATCACGACCGACATCTTCTACCGCGTCGGAAGCCGCAATGAAGTCATGGGCAAAACCGGCATCGCGCATATGCTCGAACATATGAACTTCAAATCTACCGAGAATCTCGAAGCGGGCGAATTCGACAAGATCGTAAAGCGCTTCGGCGGAGTGGATAACGCCTCTACTGGTTTCGACTATACGCACTACTTCATCAAAAGTGCTTCAAGAAATCTGGACCGCTCGCTATCGCTCTTTGCGGAGATGATGCAGAATCTTTCACTAAAAGACGAAGAGTTTCAGCCCGAGAGAAAGGTGGTGGCCGAGGAGAGAAGATGGCGTACCGACAACAACCCGGTCGGGTATCTCTACTTCAGACTCTTCAACAACGCCTATATCTACCACCCCTACCACTGGACGCCTATAGGCTTCATGAACGATATTCTGAACTGGACGATAGAGGATATAAGAGATTTTCACAAAACCTACTACCAGCCGAAGAATGCGATAATAGTGGTGGCCGGCGACATAGAGCCTGATACGGTATTCGAAGCTGCAAAGAAGCATTTCGGAAAGATCAAAAATTGCTGTGAGATACCGAAAGTCCATCAGGTAGAGCCCGATCCGGACGGACCGAAACGGGTTGTGGTATACAAAGAGAGCGAAGTTGAGATAGTGGCGATCTCTTTCCCGATTCCCAATTTTCAGCATGAAGACCAGCCTGCCCTGTCGGCGCTCAGCGAGCTTCTAAGCCACGGCAGAAGCAGCCGCCTGATAGAGGAGCTTGTCGATAAAAAGAAGATGGTCAACCAGCTCTACGCCTACAACCTCGAGCAGAAAGATCCGGGAATATTTCTCTTTCTGGCGGTATGCAACCCGGGTGTGAGCGCCGAAGATACCGAAAAGGTGATCTGGGAGCAGATAGAGCGCATCAAAAAAGATGGCGTCACCGAAGATGAGCTGAAGAAGGTGAAGGTCAGCACAAGGGCAGATTTCGTATACAGCATGGAGAGTTCGAGCAGTGTGGCGGATCTCTTCGGCAGCTACCTCGCAAGAGGAGACCTAAGGCCTCTTTTGGAGTATGAAGAGAGTATCGACAAACTCGATACCAAGAAGATAGAGGAAGTGGCCAGACGCTATCTGGACAGAGAGAAATCGGTAACAGTAATTTTGCGAAAAGGTGAAAAATGAGCAATCCTATCATCGGAGCCATGACGGCTCTTGTAACTCCCTTTAAAAATGGAAAAGTGGACCATGTGCAGTATGCGAAGCTTATACAGAGGCAGATAGCCAACGGCATAGACGCCGTCGTACCGGTGGGAACTACCGGCGAGAGCGCTACCTTGACACATGCGGAACATAAAGAGTGCATAGAGACCGCAGTCAATGTCTGCAAAGGTACCAACGTAAAAGTGCTAGCCGGGGCCGGCAGCAACTCCACCATGGAGGCGATAGACCTGGCGCAGTTTGCGCAGGCGGCCGGCGCAGACGCCATTTTGACAGTCTGCCCCTACTACAACAAGCCGACACAGGAGGGTATCTACAGGCACTACAAAGCTATAGCGGAGTCGATAGAGATACCGGTCATGCTCTATAACGTTCCGGGCAGAACGGCGCAGGATATCGCTCCGGAGACGGTATTCAGGCTTTTTGACGAGGTAGAGAACATATACGGTGTAAAAGAGGCTACAGGCTCGATGGAGCGGACCCTTCTTCTAAAAGCCAAGCGCCCCGCCCTTGCGGTGATCAGCGGTGATGATGCGATAAACTACCCGATCATGGCGACAGGCGGCAACGGCTGCATCTCCGTTACCTCCAACATTCTGCCGAACCTTATAACCGACCTGGTCCACTCGGCGCAGGAGGGCGACTTCGCTTCTTCCAAGGCGATCAGCGACAGGTTGTACGACATAAACAAGGTTCTCTTCATAGAGAGCAATCCCATTCCGATAAAAGCGGCGATGCACGTTGCCGGACTTATGGAGACCCTGGAGTATCGTCTGCCGCTTACTCCACCCTCCAAAGAGCATATGCAGCAGATCGAAAACGTTGTAAAAAGATATGAGATACCGGAAGCGTAAAAGCTTCGAAAACTTTTGGATTCAAGGAGAAAAAGTATATGAGCCATTGTGAAAGCATGAAGGGCAAAACTCTCGTTATCAGCGGAGCCACAAGAGGGATCGGGAAGGCGATCCTGTATCGCTTCGCTGAAGCCGGTGCGGATATAGCCTTCACCTATAACTCGAATGAGGAGGAGGCACGAAAAATTGCCGACGATGTGAAGGAGCGCTACGGAGTAAAGGCGCTTCCGTATAAGTTGAATATCCTAGAGCCCGAGAGCTACAGGGATCTTTTCAAGCTGATCGACGGAGATTTCGAGCGTGTCGATTACTTCATATCCAACGCGATCATATCTGGACGTGCAGTTGTCGGAGGTTTCGGCCCCTTCATGCGTCTGAAGCCCAGAGGCCTCAACAATATCTACACCGCGACCGTGACCGCATTCGTGATCGGTGCACAGGAGGCTGCTAAACGTATGGAGAGACTTGGCGGAGGAAGCATAATTTCGCTGAGCTCTACCGGAAACCTGGTCTATACGCCAAACTATGCAGGACACGGTACGAACAAGGCGGCCGTCGAGACGATGGTGAAGTATGCCGCCGCCGAGCTTGGTGAAAAAGGGATACGTGTAAACGCAGTAAGCGGCGGACCGATAGATACGGACGCACTCAAAGCGTTTCCAAACTACGAAGAGGTAAAAGCCGAAGTTATAGAGCGCTCTCCGCTTAACCGCATGGGGCTACCCGAAGACCTGGCCGGTATCTGCTGGTTTTTGTGTACCGACGAGTGTTCATGGCTTACAGGGCAGACTATCGTCGTAGACGGAGGCACCTCTTTTCAATGAGAATGAACCTCCCCAATATCCTCGCTTTTTCGCGCCTCGCGATGGCGCCGCTTCTGCTGTGGCTCCTTGCCGGGCGCGACTCTTCTCTTTTGCAGGGTATTCACGAAAGCTGGCTCGACTACTTTGCGGCGCTGGTATTTGTACTCGCAAGCGTAACGGACTTTTTCGACGGCTACATTGCACGCATGTTCAACCAGATCACCGCTTTGGGAAAGATAATAGATCCACTCGCGGACAAAATGCTGACACTCGCGGCATTTTTGGGTCTGGTCGTTCTTCAACGAGCCGATGTCTGGGCCATATTTCTGATTCTGAGCCGGGAGTTTTTCATAACGGGCCTTCGAGTCGTAGCGGTCGGTGAAGGCAAAGAGATCTCATCTTCGATGGCGGGAAAAGTGAAGACAGTATCGCAGATGTTCGCGATAGGTTTTTTGACGATGAACTGGCCCGGAGGAGAGACTCTTTTGTGGATCGCCGTAGCGATTACACTCTATAGCGGATACGAGTATATTCGCGAATATGCAAAAGGTTGACGATGGGCATGCTCATATCTCTACTGATACTATCTTTCCTGATCTTCTTTCATGAGCTTGGCCATTTTCTTGCCGCACGCCTTTTCGGTGTGTGCGTGGAGCGCTTTTCGATAGGTTTCGGAAAGGTGGTTCTCTCCAAAACGGTCGGCGGCACGGAGTATGCCCTGAGCGCAATACCCCTCGGCGGCTATGTGAAGATGAAGGGGCAGGATGACACCGACCCCACAAAGATAAGCCTCGATCCGGACAGCTACAATGTAAAACCGCCGTGGCAGCGCATCGTGATTCTACTGGCCGGTCCCTTTTTCAACTTCATCCTGGCATATTTTCTCTACTTTGCCATCGCGTTGATAGGAGCGAATGCCCTCAAACCTACGGTAGGGGCCATCCAACCGGGCTCGCCGGCAGAGCAGGCCGGCTTGAAAAAGGGTGACACGATCGTAGTGATAAACGACGAGCCTGTAAAGGTGTGGGACGACCTTAGCAAAAAGATCTCTTCTTCGCACGGCCCGATCGATATGGTTATAGAGAGAAACGGAACTCTCGTGCCGCTCAGTGTCACGCCGAGGGTTTTAGAAGCCAGGAACATTTTCGGTGAAAGCGTCAAGAGAAGAATGGTCGGAATAGGACCTTCAGGCGATGTCACCGTCGTTCGCTACGGTTTCGGCGACGCCTTCGGTTTCGCATGGCATAAGACTCTGGAGGCGGCTAAGCTCATCGTACTGAGTGTTCAGAAGCTGATAGAGGGTGTGGTTCCGGCCAAAGAGATGGGCGGCGTCATAGCCATTGTGCAGGTGACGGCCGAGGCGAGCCAGCACGGAATAGTGGCGCTCTTCGCGCTCACGGCTCTTATCTCCGTAAACCTCGGGGTTTTGAACCTGCTGCCGATTCCGGCACTCGACGGCGGGCATATCATCTTTACACTCTACGAGATGATATTCAGGCGTCCGCTCAACGAAGAGATAATGTACAGGCTCACGCTGGGAGGATGGGTACTGCTGCTATCGCTGATGGCATTTACCATATACAACGACATAGCAAGGATCGCAAATGGATAGAGCAACGATGCAGGAGAGATTCGACCGACTGGTCTGGAGGGTCGAAGAGGCGAGGATAAAAAGGAGCGAACACCATATCGTAAAGATAGTGGCTGTAAGCAAATATACCGACGAAGAGAGTATACGACTGCTTTACGACCTGGGGCAGCGCGCATTTGGTGAGAGCAGGGTTCAGAGTCTGCAGGAGAGGGTCGAGAAGCTCGACGATCTTCCGATAGAGTGGCACTATATAGGGAGGCTCCAGAAGAACAAGATAAACCATCTGATAAGAGCCAACCCCTTTTTGATGCAGTCGCTCGATTCACTGGAGCTTGCGGAGGCGATGCAAAAACGCCTTGCGGAGAATGGAGTCACGATGGAGTGCCTGATGCAGATAAACAGCGCAAGGGAGGAGAGCAAGGCCGGCGTGGAGCCCGAAAAGGCCGAAGAGGTCTACCTGGCGATCAAAGAGTCGTGTCCAAATATCGACCTGCGGGGCCTCATGACCATTGGAGCGCATGTGGATGACGAATCGGTCATAAGAGAGAGTTTCGAAACCACCTACTCCATCTTCGAAAGATTGAAAAACGAAGGTGCTCAGATATGTTCGATGGGTATGAGCCGCGACTTCGAACTGGCCATAGAGTGCGGCTCCAATATGATACGTGTGGGGTCAATACTATTCGAATAGAGAAAGCGCAGCGTGCACGGCAAAGGAGCTGTGATGATGATCTTCAAAGATAGAAGCGATGCCGGAAAGCATCTCGCCCGCGCGTTGATGCGCTATAAAGAGGAGCACCCGCTCGTTTTGGCGATCCCACGCGGCGGTACGGAGGTAGGCTACGAAGTCGCCAAAGCGCTCGACGCCGACTTCGATCTTCTGATCGCCCGAAAACTTCCCTTTCCCGACAACCCCGAGTCGGGTTTCGGTGCCGTCGCCGAAGACGGATCTCTTTATATTATCCCCTACTATGCCGAGATTCTCGACCCTTCGCTGATAGCGTCGATAGTCGAGTATCAGAAAGAGGAGATAAAACGGCGCATAGCGCGCCTGCGCGGAGGCAGGGAGTTGACCCCTGTCGAAGGGCGAACCGTGATCCTCGTAGATGACGGTATAGCGATGGGCTCCACCATGCGCGCAGCACTCGACTACTGCCGGCGAAACGGTACGGCCAAAGTGGTAGTAGCCGCCCCGGTATCGAGCCCACAAGTAAAAGAGGAGTTCGAAAAGATAGCCGACGATGTGGTTATCCTCTCCACACCGCCCTACTTCCGGGCCGTAGCCGAAGCGTACGAGAGGTGGTACGACGTAAGCGATGAAGAGGTTCTGCAGATAATGCAAAGGTTCAGGAGCGGGCACTAATACAGGAAAACTCTTTTTTTATATACTCGGCCACTCTCAGTGCGTTGGCGTATATGGTCCAGGTGTATGGAACACTTCCGCCCGTGGGCATGAACGAAGCGTCCGCTACGAAGAGATTGGGGATGTCGTGGCTCTGGCAGTGGCGGTTGAGCACCGATTTGGATGGGTCGTCTCCGAAGCGGCATCCACCGGCTATAAGGTTTTGCGGAGGTGCGGAAGATACGCTGGTGACGATGTTGCGTGCACCCATCTCTCTTAAAACGGCTTCGGCCTTTTGTGTAACCTTTCGCGCCAGCTTCAGGTCGTAAGGATGGGAGTTTATGCGCAGCTTTCCTACCGGCATACCGAACCGGTCTTTGCGGATTGAATCGATCGTGATGCGGCACTCGTCGGTAGGGAGCCAGTCGTTGAAGACCTCGAAACGTATACGTTTGCTCTGCGTAAATCTGTAGTTGAGTACATTTTCGAGATCTTTCCCCCAAAGGAGCTTTCCATCTTTGGAGTATTTGCTCATCGCCGCCCTTCTTATGAAGTTCTGATGGCCGAACATGAACTCCACAAGAGCCCCTTTAACGCTTTTACCGCCCTCTTTGAGCCGATACCAGTCGAGTATCGAGCGGTTTACGAATAGTCCGGGCTCCATCATAGCGTCGAACATCTCCTTCGAGAGCGATTTTCGATCCATATCGGCCTCACCCCACCCTCCGGCTGAGAATATGATACTCTTTCCAAGCTCTCCGCTTGAGTTGGCAAGCCCGTCGGGGTAGTGGGAGTTTGCGGAGTTGAAAAGAAGCCTCACGCTCTCGTGGGCCTGTGCGGCGACTACAAAGAGCTTCGCTCTTATCTTGACCTCTTTGCCGCTTCTTGTCTCTATCGCATCGGCGTACCCGACACTCCTTTTTGAGGATGTGAAGAGCCTTTTGACGAATGTGTTGTCGATGAGAGTCAGGTTTCCGGTTTTGAGTGCGGGCTCTATGAACGCCTCTCTTGAGCTCCCTTTCGCCCCGCTCGAGCAGCCGTAGCTGCCGCAGAAGTTGGAGTAGTAGCAGCCGTTTCGACCGCCCCTCTGTTCGGAGAGAATGGCCCTCGGCGTTACGAGGGGGCTCAAACCGCGCCGTATGCAGCTTCTGTCGAATAGCTCCGTTATTCTGTTTTCACGGGTCGCAGGCTGTGGGAACTCCTTTCTCTTTCTCGGCGGCTCGAGCGGGTGTTCCCTGAAGGTTCCCGAAATTCCCACGAGCTCTTCGACTTTGTCGTAGTAGGGTTCGAGCTCTTCGTAAG
>WFYC01000057.1 GCA_015490295.1 Hydrogenimonas sp.
CTAAGGGAGGTGGCCGCGGAGTTTGAAAATCCGGTCATGATGTACAGCATAGGAAAGGACAGCTCCGTCATGCTCCACCTGGCGATGAAGGCGTTCTATCCGGCGAAGCCGCCCTTCCCGCTTCTGCATGTAGATACACTTTGGAAATTCAAAGAGATGATCGACTTCAGGGACAGAAGGGTCAAAGAGCTTGGTGTAGACCTGGTTGTCCACACCAATCCCGAAGGGGTCGAGATGGGTATAAACCCCTTCGTCCACGGGAGCAAAGTACACACCGACATCATGAAGACGGAAGCTCTCAAACAGGCTCTCAACAGAGGAAAGTACGACGCCGTAATTGGCGGTGCAAGACGCGACGAAGAGAAGAGCCGCGCAAAAGAGCGTATCTTCTCTTTCAGAGACAGGTTCCACAGGTGGGACCCGAAAAACCAGAGGCCCGAACTCTGGAACATCTACAACACACGCATAAACAGGGGCGAGAGTGTACGGGTATTTCCGCTCAGCAACTGGACGGAGCTCGATATATGGCAGTACATCTATCTCGAAGAGATACCGATCGTTCCGCTCTACTTCGCGAAAGACCGGCCGGTGGTGGAGATCGACGGAGCCAAAATAATGGTGGATGACGAACGCATGCCCAAAGAGCTTCGGGAGAGGGCGAAGATGGAGAAGGTGCGCTTCAGAACGCTCGGATGCTACCCGCTTACCGGGGCCGTGGAGTCGAACGCCTCGACCCTGCCCAAAGTGATACAGGAGATGCTGCTTTCACGCACCAGCGAGAGAGAGGGAAGAGTGATAGACAAGGATCAGGAAGGGAGCATGGAGAAGAAGAAGATAGAGGGGTATTTTTAATAGGTAGTGAGGTTTTTGGTTTTGGGTGTTAGGTTTTGGGTATGAAATCTATGATTTCGAAGCTTTAGGGGGTTGTAGGGCCGCACAGGCCCTGCCAAATTACGGGCTCGGCCCGGAATTTGCGTAACATAAATAAAACGAGGAAAGAGAATGGCACAAAACAGATTGAAAGCGACGATAGCCGACGATATCGTCGGCTATCTGAAAGAGCACGAAAACAAAGAGCTTCTTAGGTTCATTACATGCGGAAGCGTCGACGACGGAAAAAGCACGCTCATAGGAAGGCTCCTTTTCGACAGCAAAACGGTACTCGAAGATCAGCTTAGCGCGGTCAAAAAAGAGAGCAAAAAGTTCGGTACTACAGGCGGGGAGATCGACTTCGCCCTCCTGATAGACGGCCTGCAGAGCGAACGGGAGCAGGGAATCACCATCGACGTGGCGTACAGGTTCTTCGCGACCGACAGGCGCAAATATATAATCGCCGATACACCGGGGCATGAGCAGTACACCAGAAACATGGTCACGGGTGCAAGCACGGCGAACCTGGCGATAATTTTGATAGACGCCAGAAAAGGGGTTTTGACCCAGACCAGGAGACATGCGTACATAGTTTCACTGCTTGGCATAAAGCATATTGTCGTGGCCGTGAACAAAATGGATATAGTCGGCTACTCCCGTGATACATTCGAAACCGTAAAGAGCGATTTCGAAAAGATGTACGGGCAGCTGAAAGAGAGCCTAAAGCATGCCGTAGGAGAGAGGTTCAATGGCGCCGCGACGGTCGACTTTATCCCGATAAGCGCGCTTATCGGCGACAATGTCGTCCAAAAGAGCGAAAAGATGGATTGGTATGCAGGCAGACCGCTGCTCGAGTATCTCGACACGGTAGAGACAGCGAAAGATATCAACTTGGAAGATTTCAGGTTTCCCGTTCAGTATGTAAACAGGCCCAACCTTGATTTCAGGGGCTTTTGTGGAACGATAGCGAGCGGAAGCATCAAGAGGGGTGAGAGCATAACGGTCCTGCCCTCGGGCAAGAGCAGTGTCGTCAAAGAGATTGTTATACCCTCGGTAAAAGCCGACGGCGACTCCATGGCGACTATAGAGGAGGCCTACGCGCCGATGGCGGTTACTCTGACGCTGGAAGATGAGATCGATATAAGCAGGGGTGATCTGATTATAAGGTCAGACGACAGACTGCAAACATCCGATGCCGTAGAAGCGATGGTGGTATGGATGGATGAAAAACCGCTGCAAACAGGTAGAGAGTACGAGATCAAAAGAGCGACAACCTCCCTTAACGCGATTTTCGAATCGGTCGAGTTCAAAAAAGATGTCAACAGCTGGGAGGAGATCGGAACAGAGACTCTGCAGCTTAACGAGATCGGCAAGTGTGCAGTAAGACTCACGAGAGAGATCGCCTGCGATCCTTATGCGTCCATCAAAGGTACAGGCAGTTTCATCGTGATAGACAAGATATCGAACCATACGGTCGCTGCGGGGATGATAATAGACGCTTACATGAGCGGTGAAGAGAAGAGAGTCTACACCGAAGCCGAGATAGAGCTGAACGCATACATCAGAAAGCACTACCCCGAGTGGGGGTGCGCCAATATAGGTGAGTGACCCCGAGAAGGAGTATAGTATGAAAGAGAGTAAAGCACAACGTGTAGAGCGTATAAAACGCCAAAAAGACGGCCTCGACGTTCTTCAAAACATATATAAATACGCGAAGGATGGATCGGAGGTCGATCCCGAAGATATAGACAGGCTCAAATGGTACGGCCTCTACACCCAAAACAGGAATCTCCAACCCGAATATGATGAAAACCTCTATTTCATGCTCAGGGTAAAGGTAGAAAACGGCATACTGAACAGAAAGCAGGTCAAGACCCTGGCCGATATTTCGCTTAAATATGCAAACGGTTCGGCCGACCTGACTACAAGACAGGATCTTCAGTACCACTGGATCCTCATGAAAGATCTTCCGTCGATATTCGAGCAGCTTCAAAAAGTGGGCCTTACTACACGTATGGCTGCCGGAGATGTGGTGAGGAACACGGTAACCTGCCCTCTTAACGGAAAGTCGGGCAACGAAATAGCGGATGTAAGCGGCATAGTGACACAGATCAATACCCTTTTCGATGCAAACCGCGACTTCAGCAACCTGCCCAGAAAGTTCAAGATAGGCGTTAGCGGCTGCGGTTCGCACTGTATGCCGCACGAGATTCAGGACCTCAGCTTTGTGGCCGCTTCTACAGAAGAGGGAAAAGTACGGTTCGCATTATATGCAGGCGGGGGTCTGGCCAGCAACCGACGCTTCGCCGACTTTCTGGGGTATATAGAAGAGAAAGAGATAGTCCCGGTGGCGGAGGCGGTCGTAACGATCTTTCGTGACTTCGGCAACCGCGAAAAGAGAAACAGGGCCAGGCTCGGCCACCTGATCAGGGAGTGGGGGGTAGAGAGATTCAAACGAAAACTTAAGGAGCTTAGCGGTGTGGAGCCGGCAGAGGGCGAGCCTATCGCGGTGTCCGACTCGAAAAAGAGGCACCACTGCGGCATAATACCCTCGAAAAAAAGCGGTTTCAGCCATATAGGGTGCGCGCTCTTCGGCGGAGCTCTCGGCGGTGAACGTCTGCGGCGTCTTTATGAACTGCTCGAAAAGTATGGACTCGACGAGATAAGGTGCACGACGAAGCAGAACTTCATCATAACAGACGTTCCAAACGAGATAGTCGCGCAGATTTGCGGTGAGCTTGAAGAGATAAAGATCAACCCATACCCTTCGGCATTCCGTACTCGTACTACCGCATGTACCGGCCTCGATTTCTGTAAATTCGCGATCAGCGAAACAAAAAGCGTAGCCGAAAAGGTCGCTCTCTATCTTGAAAACAGGTTCCCCGCATTCGCGGAGCCGGTAACGATAAGTGTAAACGGCTGCCCCAACTCGTGCGCGCACCCATGCATAGCCGATATTGGACTAAGCGGTACCACATTCAGCAGAGACGGAGTGACACATAAAGGCTTCGAACTACTGGTGGGCGGAAAACTCGAAGGTACTGAGAGCCGGTTTTCAAAAAGAACCGGTATTCAGCTCACCCACGATGAGATACCATTATATATAGAAAGACTCATCGAAAGTTATTTGGAGAGCGTCTCAGATAATTTCGTGGAGTTCCTCGCACAAAAAGAGTTAGTACCGCTACATTTGGAGTTGAATGGTTAAAATTTGCACGATGCCAAACATTAAAATAAAAAGTGCACTTAAATTTACACTTTTTTTACATACACGTGCTACAATTAAACTGTTGAAACAAAAAATCTATAGGAGGATTAGGATGAAGATGAATCACATAGCAAAAGTTGCGGCCGCCGCACTTCTTACTTTCGGTGTAACGGCTGCAATGGCTCAAATCACAGGTAGTAAGCACGACCTTTCGGCAACCGGCGGCGGAACGATTAAAGCAAATGCAGGTCAGAACAACGACGAAATCTGCGTCTACTGCCATACCCCTCACGCCTCGAACACAGACTTTACAGGTGCTCCGCTCTGGAACAAAGCCACACCTACAGGAACTTTCAGAATGTACGGTGCTACAGCTGCGGGTGTAGCAGGAACCACTATTGCCGGAACTGCAACCGATGCCCAGCCTAGCGCACCTTCACTTGCATGTCTCAGCTGCCACGACGGTGTTAGTGCTATCAACTCCATCGTCAACGCTCCCGGATCAGGCGGCTATGTAGCAGGTGGGCAAAATGTAGCATTCGGCGCCACCCCGGCAGGAACAGCTTTGCCAATGCCTGCGGGTGTTACACAGATCGGTGACGGCGATCCGTCCAATATCGGCCTTACAAACGACCACCCTGTATCTATCACTTATGTCGAGGGTGCCGCAAGTCTTAAACCAGTCACAACCGCAATTACAGGATGGAGCGGAGCCACGACAATTTCCGATCTTCTCAGAGCTGGAAAAGTCGAGTGCGGAAGCTGCCACGATCCTCACCTGGGTGAGAGTGACACATTCCTTAGAAGAAATGCTGCCACTGTCGGTGAAGCGAGCAACAAAGGAAGTAAAGTCTGCCTTACCTGCCACGACAAGTAAGCATTCCAACTTTGCTTAATGGGTGCGGCTTCGGCCGGACCCATTTTTTTTGCACGTAGAATTGTCATGAGAAATCGCGATTTCTCAGAACAATTTTACCTGACTGTACTACAAGAAACACCCTATTTGAAGGGAGGCGAATAAGTGTTTGCCTCGCATAATATTCTTTGATATAATAGCTGAAGAATCGTAAAATATGCTAAAGAGGAAGTTGAATTGAGAAGAGCGGTACTGTTTTCAATATCTATAATCATACTTGCACTGTTCAATAGCGGATGCGCTCAAAAGAAGGGCGAAGAGATACGTATAATACTTCCACCGCCACCCGAAGAGCCGAGAATCTTCTATGTAGAGAGCCTGAGAGGTGAAGCGAACTTCAAAGAGACTAAAACTCTCGATCTTCTTATAGGAAAAGAGAGCAAGGGTGTAGGGAAAAACCTCTTCAAACCATACGGTGTCGCAGCCACAGACAACATCGTCTATGTCACCGATACTGCTATAGGTCTTATTTTCGCCATGGATACACTCAACAAGAATGTCACATTTATAGGCGACAGGCCCCCAGGCAAGCTTGCTCTGCCGGTCAGTATAGCGATAGGCAGAAACGGCACTATCTATGTTTCCGATTCGAAACTGAAAAAGGTTTTTGGCTACCGGAAAAACGGGGCACTCATCTTCGCTATCGGCGACAAAGGTGAATTCAGGCGACCCTCCGGCATAGCCATAAACCAAAAGCTTAATAGACTCTATGTAGTCGATACAAAATCTCATAACGTAAAAGTATACGACCTCGACAACGGGCAGTTGCTTTTCGAATTCGGTAAGAGAGGGATCGAAGAAGGAGATTTCAACTTCCCGACCAACATTGCGATAGATCGTAGAAACGGCAACGTTGCCGTCGTCGATACCCAAAACTTTCGTGTACAACTTTTCGACGCGGACGGCAATTTTCTAAGCAAATTCGGACGACTTGGCGACAAACCGGGAATGTTTTCCAGACCCAAAGGTATAGGCATAGATTCGGAAGGCCATATATACGTTTCGGACGCGGCCTTCAACAATGTCCAGATATTCGACGACAAAGGGAATATACTGCTCTATTTTGGCGGTGCCGGTTTCGGCCCGTCACAGTTCTATCTGCCTGCCGGCGTCTATGTTGATGAAAACGACCGCGTCTATGTCGTCGATTCGTTCAACGCCAGGGTACAGATATACCAGTATGTGAGCGAGCGATGGAAAAAGGAGCATCCTGAAGAGTACAGGGAGCTCAAAGAGCTGGATATGGAGAATAAAGATGAGAACACCGAATAGATTTATCGTTATTTCTCTTCTGATTGCTTTTTCACTCAACGTCTACGCCTTTTCGATAGGCGAGGAGCAGGCCGGGATCTACAAAACCAAACACAATCTCCTGAGAGGGATCATTATGCCCGAAGGGGAAGAGAAACCAGAACTCTGCATATGGTGCCACATACCGCACGACTCCCTTAGCGGCGATACACAACCGCCGAAGTGGCTCGACAGCAGTGATGCAGACTCTACATTCATGGTATACGGCATAGAGTCCAACGCTACCGTTGCAGGAGTTGCAGGAGAGCCGGATGTAATGGTCAGGGTATGCCTGACGTGCCACGATGGCGTCAACGCTCCGAACATCTCACTTTACAGTGAAAAGGCTCCGACCAAATTCAACATCAACTCTCTCAACATAAGCAACGAACAGCTTCCAAAAGATGCGCTCGTACACAGCCACCCAGTCGGCGTAAACTATGCCCCTTTCAGCAAAAGCGGGATGAGGGCGAGCCTGAGGCCCGAGACATACCTACTTAACGGATGGTCAGGTGCGAAGAGCATCAAAGACCTGGTCTCCGAAGGTACCGTAAGGTGTACAAGCTGCCACGACCCACACACTACAAACGAACTATTTTTAAGAACGAGCAACAACGGCAGCAGACTCTGCAAAGGGTGCCACGACAAATAAACTGCCTATTTAAAAGGAATATTTTTATGAAAAGATCGATACTGATACTCTCTGCGCTTGCGACACTGCTTTTGGGTGCGCCTGCCGATACGAATAGCACCAAAAAAGATAAAGTCGTCGCTATCGTAAACGGATACAAGATAACGAAAGTGGAACTCGACAGGCAGGTAGGACTACTGATGCCGCGCAGTTTTTTCCACTCTACGGTAACACCAGAAAAACTAAAAGAGGTTGAGAAAGATGCCCTGAAAGAGCTTGAAAAAAAGCACCTTCTGCTTCAGTATGCAAAAGAAAAAGGGTACAAGATTCCAGACTCGGTAGTAAAGAGGGAAGAGAAGAAAATAAGAGAGGCTTTCGGCTCAAAAGAGAACTTCGAATCGGGGCTGAAACGTGCCAACCTCACCTACGAAACATTCAAAAGAGAGCTTAGAAACGACCTGCTGATGCAGAAGCTGTATGACAAAGAGATCAGGAGTGACCTGAGTGAAGATGATCTTAAAAAGTATTATAAAGAGAACAGATACAAGTTCAAGAGGCCCGAAAAGATAAAGGTGCGAATCATATATGTAAGAAACGATCCCACAGATCCGAAAGGGCGTGAAAAAGCGCTGAAGAGAGCCGAAGAGGCGCTCAAAAAGATAAAAGAGGGTGAAGATTTTGCGGACATAGCATCGAAGTACTCAAATGCGATGAGCCGTATCAAGGGAGGCGACATGGGGTTTGTCCACAAGGGGATGCTGGATGAGCCTATCGAAAAGGCGGCTTTCACTTTGAAAAAAGGAGAGGTCAGTGAAGTAGTCGAGACTCCGAAGGGGTTTTACATCGTAAAACTGGAAGATATCTCACCCGCCGTACAGCTTAGTTTCGACGAGGTCAAAGATCGACTTAAAAAAGAGCTCAAGGCCAAGAACGAGAAGCGGAACCTGGAACAGATTTTGAAAAGCATGCGAAAAAATGCAAAAATCGTCTACAAGTAGTTAACGGTTGAACGCCATGAAGAGAAAAATCTCCACCTCTTTCTATATATTGGCCCTGTTTCCTGCGCTTTTGTATGCAGATTATTCGAGAGGGGCATATGGAAAGATCGAATATGTCCTAATGCACGACAATGTAAGCGACAAATATAACGAGACCGATCGAAAGTCTTTCGTGCAAAACTATCAACTCGGGTACGAAAGCTTCGTATATAGCCCGAGGCTGCTTACCTACGATCTCGGGTTCTCTTTCTATGTAGACAGCTCGGACACAGATGTTAACAACAACGGCACCACAACGAGAAGCAGGAACGAAACGAAGCATACCAACTACAAAGCCTATCTCAACTTCATAAAGAAGACAAAATATCCATTTACAATATATTACGAAAAGATCGACTCGCCCATATGGAGCACCGCCCCAAACGGAACTACACTTATAACCTACAAAACAGACAAGAGCGGAATATACGGCAGGGTCAATCTCGACCTATTCTCGCTAAACTACGAATATAGACAGACAAAATCGGAGAAGACAGAATCGTTCGCCTTTGAAAACGGCGATAACAAAAGGTTCTCCATAGGGATATCGAAGCAGTTCGACGAAAACAGGACCGCAAGCATAAACTACAGCCATGAGATCAGAAACTACTACAGAACAGATACTGGGCTGAACTATCAAGACAGCTGGAACGATGTCGTAGACAATGCGGTTGCGACATACTCATGGATAATTTCCAGAACTATGCAGTTTTCGGGTGCCGTGAACTATATGAAGAACGAGTATCTGGAGTATGAAGATCTGACCGGTACCGTATCTTTGAACTGGACACCCAACAAAAAGCATAACGAAAACTTCTCTCTTACGGTCGACAACTCAAAAACGAAAGATGGTAGTAACACCGCAATATCGGCTAACGAGACAGGATCACATAAACTTACTGAAAACCTGACAACCAACCATGGGGTTCAGATATATAACGCAAAAGGTGATCTCTACAACCTGACCCTGGCATCTGTTACGGCCGGCGCCAACTACATGAAGAAGTTCTCAGATACATTCAACGCCACAGTCGGAGCCACTGTAACCGGAAGGACTGAAAAGTATGATTACAGCGAAAGCAATACGACCATACAGGACAGAAACATATTTTCATACACTCTCTCCAGCGGGCTCTCCAAAACTTTTCCCGAAGATAGATCGGCCCTCTCCGCAGGCGTCTCTTACTACCAGCTCATATCCACGACCAGTGACGCCACAAACCGACTGACAACGAACGCTTCATACAACAAGAAGTTTACGGAGAGACTATCATACTATCTGAAGTTTTACAGTACGACGGACAGAAACACCTATACCGCTGCCGACAACAACGCCTCGACAAGAACCACAAATATCATTAGCGTAGACAACAATCTCAACTACTGGAGACCGGTAGGCTATAACGGTAAAATGACGTTGAAAGGCGGGGTGATCTACTCGTCCGGCACCTTTGCAAACAGGGTGAATCCTTACGGGGCGCTCACATTTTTCTATATGCTCAGACGCGACCTCATATTCAAAAGTGTAGCAAGGGTCTCAAGCGATACTGCTTACAACGTCACCTCGTATACCGGTACCGCAGATATTATATACAGGATCAGGAAAGTTGAGTTGAGAACAGGAGTACAGATGTCCAAACAGACCGGGGGAACTTTCGGAAACAGGGACCATATCAACTACTTCTTCAGAATAAGCAGAAGAATTTGAGGGGGAAATCATGAAACAGTTTATAGTTTCCGTTCTGCTTTCAACCGCAGTTTTGATGCCGCCTGCCGCATCCTGTAATCCGGTATGGCCACAACCGCCCGAAACTGAGCGAATAGCTTATGAAAAAAGTATAAAGAGTGCGGAGGACCTCGAGATAGAGAAGGGGTTTTTCGCAAAAATATGGGACTTTTTCGCAGGTAGCGAAGATACTGTTCTCGTAAAACCTTTCGGCATACATGTAGACGATGGAAAGCTCTATGTGACAGATACCGGTCTCTCAACGCTTTTCGTTTTCGACATCACAAACAGCAAACAATTCTCCATTCAGGGTTTCAAATCTGAAAAATTCGCTTCACCTATAGATGTGGCAACCGACAGAAAAGGGAACATATATATTACCGACTCGGTCCGAAAATCGGTATATATCTTCAACAAGCGCGGCATAGCCCTTAGAAAAATCGGGCCTGAGAGCGGGATGCAAAGACCCACCGGAATCGCTGTAGATAAAGAGAGGGATATTCTCTATGTCAGCGACACCCTATCTTCGGAAATAAAAAGATTCTCCCTAAAAGAGTGGAAGCCGCTACCGCCACTTGGCTCCAAAGGGAGCGGCAGCGGCGAACTGAACAGACCCACATTCATAACTCTAGACAACGATGGCAGCCTCTATGTTTGCGACTCCATGAACTTCCGTATCAAAATTTTCGATAAAGATGGAGAGTTTCAGCGTGCTTTCGGCAACCTGGGAAATACGATAGGCAACTTTTCAAGCCCACGGGGAGTTGCCGTCGACAAAGACGGGAACATCTATGTGACGGATACTCTATTCAATGCGATCCAGATATTCGATCCTCAAGGTAATCTACTGCTTGTATTCGGTTCCGAAGGAAAGGGTCCTGGAGAGTTCTACGGCCCGGAAGATATCGCCATATCCAAAGACGGGAAGGCCTACGTTACCGACTCCTACAACATGAGGATAGAGGTATTCGACATCTTGAGCTACAAGAAGAAGTGAAAAGGGGGCGGGTATGAGGAACTTTCTATCGAGATATCTCGTTACCGCATTGCTGGGAACTGCGGCTGCATACGGGACGATCTTGAATACTAAGCACAATCTTTCCGTAACAGGTACAGGGACGATAAAAGCGACTAGCGAGCAAGAGGTATGTGTCTTCTGCCATATACCCCACAATACCAGGCCCGGAAAGCCTTTGTGGAACAGGAGTATGCCGACATCCTCCTACATAATGTACGAGAGTGAGTACCTAAAACGCACCAACTATCCTCTCCCGGCCGATCTTGGAATCACGGAGGGAACACCCGGGTCGCTTTCTAGGCAGTGCCTGAGCTGCCACGACGGGACAGTGGCGATAGGCTCTATCTATATGGTAAGAGGCACGGTTTTGGGCAACACCCTCATAGATATGACTGGTGTAGGCGTAGACGGAATGATGCCTGTAGATGCAAACGGCTTCATAGGAACAGACCTTACCATCCACCATCCGGTCGGTATAGAGTACGATCCGACAAACGTGAAGACATTCGATGTGGGCAGCAAGACTATCGAACTAAAAACCACTCCCGATGCACCTTTGAAACTCTATACGTACAACGGAAAGAGATATGTAGAGTGTACATCGTGCCATGATCCGCACCTTGAGAACTACAAGTTCTTAAGAGTGAACAGGAGTGCCAACAATGCCGTCAATGTAAAAGATACCTGTATATCCTGCCATGACAAGAACCCGGGAGTGCCATGGCCCACGACACACGAAGTCGCTGGTGCGCCATACCTGAACCAGGCGGTAAAAGATAGATACAACGGTGGAAACAGCGTCGCGGTAGCGGATCTCTACTGTGCAAACTGCCATACACCGCACAACGGCCAGGGGAAACCATATCTACTGAGGCAGGTGGAGCAGAATACGTGTTATATGGGTGCCGCATCGACCAGAGATACTGCTCCATGCCACGGAACGGGAACAACATGGGCCGGAAACGACATCGAATCGGTGCTCAACCGACCTTTCTCACACCCTGTAAACAGGATAGACGGAGTACATACCAACTTCGACACTCTCTACGGTTACGGTTCTAAAGAGAGTGACCCTGCCGTAAGTCACAGTGTCAAGTGGAGCGACTCTAAGCATGCCGAGTGTATGGACTGCCACAACCAGCACAGGGTAGGCTCCAACAACCATATAGGCACACAGACCGCGAGTGCGAACAAGTGGTACCCGGATACACCATCCAACGCCGTATCGGATGTACTTAGAAACGTTCAGGGGGTCGAGCCTACATGGCCGGCGATGTGGACACAGCCTACATCATTCACGACTCTGGCCTCCGCAACCAAAGAGTACCAGATCTGTCTTAAGTGCCACTCCTACTGGGCTCTCGGACCGAC
>WFYC01000058.1 GCA_015490295.1 Hydrogenimonas sp.
GATGATTACCCGGGCCTCTTTCTTGCTTGTGAACCATTCTCTACTGAGACACTCGTCTCTGAATTTGCCGTTGAAGCTTTCGATATAGCCATTTTGCCAGGGCGATCCCGGTTCTATGAATGCAGGGCCGATGCGATGGTCTGTGAGCCATTTGATCACCGCCTTGGCCGTAAACTCCGGACCGTTGTCCGAGCGGATAAAGGCCGGCTTGCCGTAAAGACCCATGAGTCGGCTTAGGGTATCGATCACATGGGCCGATCGGATGGAAGAGGCTACCTCGAGCGCCAAACACTCCCTTGTATACTCGTCCACCACCGCCAGTATCTTGAGCTTTCTTCCATCGGCTGTGCGGTCACTGACGAAGTCGTAACTCCAGACATGGTTCGCCCTGTCACTGATCGGGGCGACGGGATCACCGCCCGGTCGTTTCCTCTTGGGTCTGCGCCTTGGCAATTGCAGGTTGAGCATCCTCCAGATCCGATAGACCCGTTTGGCGTTGATCTGCTCATTTCGTTGATAGGCCAGCATCGCGCCGATGCGTCTGTAGCCAAAGCGCGGATAGGATTCGCTAAGGGATTTGATCGGCTCTATCAGTGATTTGTCTTTGACGGGTTGCTTTGGGGTATAGGCAAGCAAGGATCGGTTAACACCAAGCACACGACATGCCTGCCGCTGGGAAATGTTGCGGCGCATCATCATGTGCACCGCCTCTTTCTTCGCGGCAGGCGTTACCACTTTTTTTCGGTGATCTCTTTGAGCGCTTCGTTGATCAGCATCTGTTCGGCCAACAGCTTTTTGAGTTTGGCGTTTTCCTTTTCAAGCGCTTTGAGCCGTTTGACCTCCGAAACGCTCATCCCGCCGTAGGTGCGTTTCCACTTGTAGAAGGTCTGTTCACTGATATTGTATCTGCGTATCACCTCTTTTTGGGTCTGGGCACGTTGCGCCTCTTGCAAAATCGCAACGATCTGCTCCTCCGTAAATCGCTTTTTCATGGTCTAATCCTCCGTTAGTAGGGATATTATAGACTAACTTTGGTTCTGGCCTGAAATTCGGGGAGCAGGTCACCATGTCTAGCAGTTTTAATAGGTTGTTCCCATTAGCAAAGCTATTTTGTGTTGACGGTTTTCTCAATGATACTCCAAAGTCAGGGATTCAGGCAGAAAAAACGTTGCCTGTTATACAATCAGAACATAACTCTGCCGATGAGGCTGAGTCTTTTGGCAGGTTATCGTATTCAAAGGGAGATAGTGAAGATCAGAGTCTATTATGAAGATACAGACGCCGCAGGCATAGTCTACTATGCAAACTACCTGAAGTTTTGCGAGAGGGCTAGGAGTGAGGCTTTTTTCAAAAGGGGGCTCACTCCCCAAAGCGGGGAGGGGTACTTCGTTGTGAAGCGTCTGGAAGCCGACTATATGAAGCCGGCGGAGCTCGGCGACCTTTTGGAGGTTAAAACGGAGCTTCTGGAGCGCAGGGGGGCCTCCATCACCCTATTGCAGAGCGTTTTAAAAGAGGACGAAACGCTTTTTGAGATGAAGGTGAAGCTCGCCTTTTTGAAAGAGGGGAGGGTGGCGAAGATTCCTCATAGCCTCTACTCCATCATATCGGACTGGTAGTCGTCCATCGGCGGTTCATCATCCGGATATACGTATGTATCGTTCAGATCTTCGGGCGGCGTCGGAATCTCTTTGGGGATGAATCGGTAGAGTCCCGCTTCGTAAAGAAACACATCATAATCTATGGAGCCGTCCAAAAAGCGCTCTTTTGTGAGCCTCTGTTCGCCTGTTTTTGTACTGAAATAGTAGTCCACTCCCGTAACCGTTGCGTAGTTTAGCCAGTTGAAACGGATATCCTGGCCGATCAGGGCGATATTTTCACTCAGAACAGGGTCGGGCTCCCCTATGGAGCTCGCTACCACCATATTCTCCCTGTCGTGGTACTGCGTCAGCGTAAGCAGAAGTGGCGAGTAGTTGATCTGTGTGCTTAAAACCTGCATGGGTTTGAAATCTGCAAGTGTCAGCTGCGAAAGAAAGAGGCTGCTCTTTACTACGGGAGTATTCAGAAAAATCGTCGATTCGTTCAGATCTTCATGCCGCAGTATCATATCTTTGTAATATCCGCTTCTATCCAGCGAGAGATGCTCTTTTACCTCAAGATTCTGCGCAACGGCTTGCGAGAGCATCTTCGAAATGGATGAACTGTCAGATACGGTGATGGTGGTCGCATTGGGATCAACTAGGTAGGAGAGAGTCTCTATCTGCGCATTGTAGTCGATACCGCCGAAGCTTACAAGGTTGTTCATGCAATCTACTCTGTTTTTGTGCAGTGTAGGTATGAAAAGCTCAGTCTCGAGGTTTTGCATACACAGATACTCCGCCCCTTTATACGTAACCGGTGCAACGATAAGGTCGAATGCACCGCCCGAGAGGTTTTGAAGCGCTTCATGAAGTGTAGCGTTCTCTTCATCTTCTATGGGAAAAAGCTCCATCTCGAAAGGGATTTTGCGGTTCAAAAGGTAGGCAAGTACCGAGTTGGAAGTGGAGTAGGCATATTTTCCGATCTTCTTGTAAGGGACTATAAACGCCACTCTGAACGCAGCTGAAGTGTAGATTTTGTGTGTTATGTTAAACAGTGTCATATAGCTCTGTTTCATAGCTGCAAGTTCAGGGTTTTGAGTCTTGCCGGCCTTTGCGAGAAAGGTAAAGATCTCCCCTTTATGCAGCAGCTCGGCCAGCTCTTCATCGCTATACTCCTGCGTGTCGAGGTCTATTATGACGTTGGATGGAAGCGGAATGGGGGATAGCAGCTGAATTTGCGCCGAAATCACGGTAATTAGCGTGAAAATTACTAACAGTTTTCGCATAAAATCCTCTTGATTTTCAAAAGATCCTGGTAAACCTCTTTTTTTGCAGATGGGTTTCTAAGCAGGTAGCTTGGATGGTATGTCGGTATCAGTAGATAGTTTCCGGTATCTATGACCTCTCCTCTTACCTTCGTGATACCGCTTTTGTCGCCGGTCAGGTAGTGGTATGCCGTTGCACCGAGTGCTACAACGACCCTCGGTGCGACGATCTCTATCTGTTTCATCAAAAAAGGGAGGCAGGTATAGGCCTCTTCGGGTGTAGGAACCCTGTTGTTCGGAGGCCTGCATTTGACTATGTTCGCTATGTACGTGCTGCTTCTTGGAATCTCTATCGCGTTTTCTATCATCTTTGTCAAAAGCTCACCGGCCCTGCCCACGAACGGCCTTCCGGTTGTATCTTCCTGTGCACCCGGGCCTTCCCCCACAAACATCAAAGCTGCATTAGGATCGCCCTCTCCGAATACCGTTTTTGTCCGGGTTTTGCTCAAAGCGCAGAGCCTGCACTCCGAAACGATCCGCTTAAGCATCTCGAGATCGTCGGGCAGGTCCGCAGAGCTGCCGCTGCGCTTCTCTATAATCGGTACATATCTGTAGCCGAGCTGTTTGAGCTGATACAGCCTTTTTAGCTGCAAGGCGTTATAGAGTCTGTTCATGGATGATAGTGTAGATTAAAAGGGGTTAAAAAGAGGTTAGGGCGTCAGAAGACGCCCATTTGATGCTATATGAAGAGCCTTACTCGGTAACTTCGACAGTGACCGGCTCGTTCTCCCACAATCCGTGCTTCGTGCAGTATGCCTGCGCTACAAGATTGAGCTTGTTTCCTGTAGGAACGATGTTGAAAGTGACCTCCGCGTGGCCTTTGTGCCCTTCGCCGCCGAGCATTCCCGCATTGAAAGTAACTTCACCGAGCAGTGTTTCGCCGTTGAAGAGGCGGATACTCTCGATAAAGTGGTCGGGATCGTCAGGGTGAGTATACTCTTTGCCCATTACGACTCTTACCGGGAACTTCTCCCCTTTTTTTGCACTGCTGTCGCAGTATATGAACGGAGAGTGTCTGTCGATATAATCTTTTTTCGCTTCTCTCTCTACTGTATCTATGTCTACATAGCGGTTGATCTTTGGCATATTCAGCTCCTTTGAATTTTTTGATACCCACATTGTATCATAAGGGCATTAAAGAAGATAAAATTTGTCTTATTTTCTCTGCGGTTTAAAGATTTTTGAAGCTTGCGCCAAGAGGCGCAAACTTTATGCAAAAGTGGGTTCGGAAACGTTGTGCTGCAGTCCGAGCTCCTGCGGATCTATTCCAAGCGCCAGCCCTATGAGCTGCGGAAGATGCAGAATCGGAAGTTTTATGTCTCTGCCCATCTCTTTCGCGACGGAATCCTGTTTTACATCCATATTCAGATGACAAAGCGGGCACGGTGTTACCATCATGTCGGCATTGTTGTCTATGGCATCCAGAAGTGCGGTACCGGTGAGCTTGTGTGCAGTATGGGGAGCCTGCAGATCCGCATGGAATCCGCAGCATTTGTTTTTACTCTCGTAATCGACGCTTTTGCCTCTCAAAGCATCTATGATCCTGTCCAGAGAGGTGGGGTTGTAGGGATTTTCACCGCTGTTGTATTTGCTCATGAGCTCTACGTTTTCAAAACCCTCTTCTCCGCCGCCTTCACCCACATCTGTCTCTACTGCATTGTGCTTTCTATGAAGGTGGCTCGGCCGGATATTGTGGCAGCCGTAGAATGCGGCGATATTGAAATCGTCAAGCGGCTTAACCACCTTTTCGGCAAGCTTGTCAAGGCCGTAATCGTCTATGATCGCGTACAAAAAGTGACGCACGGAACTCGTTCCTTGGTACTCGAGCCCGACCTCTGCCAATTTTTCGTTGACCTGTGATTTCAGGTCTTCGTCGCGGTCGAGTCGCTCTTTTGTCATTACGGTGTTTAGCTGGCATGTATTACATATAGTAACCATGTTCAGCTCCTGCTTCTCGGCGTAGCAGATGTTTCTTGCGTTGAGAACGAGTGAAAGGAAATCGTCGAAATCCTGTAGATGGCTTGCACCGCAGCAGCTCGCTTCGTCCAAAAGTACCAACTCGATATCGAGCTTTTTGGCTACGGCCAAAGTCGACATCAGCAGTTCAGGGGTCGATTCTCTCGCAGTACATCCGGTATAGAGTGCATATTTAAGTTTCGCCATATTCGTCCCCTTTAAAATTTGACTTTCGACGAACTCTTGACCAGGGTCTTGATCTCGTCGAGATTTTTTGATTTAGGCATATTCCAGGGCATTACTATTTTGCCTTTTTTGAACATCGCAATAGCTTCAGGCAGGTGTTTCATTACGCCGAGCGTCCCTTCGGAGTACCTTACAAGTTCACCCTCATCCAGAAGTCCGTGCTTGACGATGGAGTGTTTGAAACCTACCGCATGGCGTGTGGCTACATTATCCTGAGCAAGACCCTCTTCGAAAATCTGGTTATGCAGTTTAGTGATCTTTTCGATCGGATCGACATCTTTCGGGCACGCTTCTGCACACTCGAAACACTTGACGCAGTCCCATACTCCGGGGCCCATTTCGCGTACCTTCTCCAGGCGCTCCTGTTTCGCATTGTCGCGTACATCGGCATTGAAGCGGTACGCCTTTGCAAACTGGGCGGGTCCGAAGTACTTCTCGTTAACCTCTACGGCCGGGCACGCGTAGTAGCAGTTTCCGCACTGGATGCAGTAGTCGGCTTCGAGCAGCTGCTCAGCCTCGTGCGGAGAGACCTTTATCTCCTCTTTCGGGTGTTCGTCTATCTCGGCTACGAGGTAGGGCTTGAGCTCGGCATGCTTGTCCCAGAAATCTTTTTTGTCTATTATCATATCTTTTACGACACGTTTTCTGCTCTGCGGCTCCAGAAGAAGCGTGTCGGTTTCGAAAATATCTACAAGTTCCCAGACATTCTGCTTGCATGAAAGCACCGGTTTGCCGTTCACCTTGATCGAACAGCTGCCGCAGATACCGTGTCGGCAGCTCCTGCGGTAGCTGAAGCTTCCGTCGAATTCCCACTTGATGCGGTTTAGAATGTCAAGCACCAGTTCATCTTTACCCACTTCCATCTCGTAAGTCTTAAAGTAGGGCAGAAAATCGGTCTCCGCGTTGAAACGGAAAGTCTTAAATGTCAATTTTTTTGTAATTCGTTCACTGCTCATCGCCCATCCTTAATATTTTCTCTCTTGCGGTTCGAATTTTCCGAGTACCACATCGCCATACTCTATCTCTATGGATCCGTCCTCGTTCATCGTCGCGAATGTATGTTTGAGGAAATTATCGTCGTCTCGCTTCGGATAGTCATCCCTGTAGTGCGCACCGCGGCTCTCTTTGCGTGCGATAGCGCCTTCAACGATAAATGTGGAGTAGTCGAGCATATGACCGAACTCGATCGCCTCCTGGAGATCCGTATTGAATATCTTGCTCTTGTCGTCGATACGAATATTTTTATAGCGCTCTTTAAGCTCGGCGAGAATAGCTCTCTGCTTCAGAAGAGTCTCTTCGGTTCTGAAGACTCCGGCGTTGGCCATCATGCTCTCCTGAAGCTCGGCTCTCAGTTTCGGTACCGACTCCGTACCGTTGTTCTCCATGCAGAATTTGATCTCCGCGAGCATTCTGTCGGCATCCTCCTCTTTCGCCTCGTGGCACTCGAGACTCCCGCTTTCGAGATCCTCCACTATATGAGTACCTACATGACGTCCGAAGAAGAGCGCTTCAAGCAGCGAGTTCGCACCCAGCCTGTTCGCTCCGTGTACGCTGACGCATGCGCACTCACCGGCTGCATAGAAGCCTTTTACGATCTCTTTGGGGCTCTTTTTCACATGCCCGTCTATGTCGCACGGTATGCCTCCCATCGAGTAGTGGGCGGTCGCCGCGATATGGATGGGCTCTTTTATCATATCCTGTCCGAGGAACGTGATGGCGAGATCCCTGAGCTCCGGCAGACGCTCCATTATGAGCTCTTCTCCCAAGTGCGTAAGGTCTATAGCCACCGCATCCTTGTTGGGGCCCACACCGCGCCCTTCGAGTATCTCCTGTGTGATTGCACGGCTTACGACGTCGCGAGGTGCCAGTTCCATCTTTTCGGGAGCGTACTTCTCCATGAATCTTTCGCCGAGGCTGTTGTAGAGGCGTCCACCTTCACCCCTGGCCGCTTCGGAGATGAGAATTCCGCTGCCGGCAAGCCCGGTCGGGTGAAACTGAACGAACTCCATATCTTCCAGAGGCAGCCCGTGGCGTGCCACTATCGAGAGACCGTCACCGGTATTGGCATGCGCGTTCGAACTGATCTTGAAAGCTCTGGCATAACCGCCGGTCGCGAACATAGTGGCTTTGGCGTTGAAGATAGCCGGCTCCAGGTCTCTTATATTGTAGGCGACTACACCCTTTACCACACCATCTTCGTAGATGATATCGGCGACGTACCATTCGTCGAAAAAGGTGACGTTTTCCCGATCGGCCTGCTCATATATGGTTTGAAGCATGGTGAGGCCCGTTCTGTCTCTCGCATAACAGGCTCTCGGTTTCGACTGGCCGCCGAAAGGACGCTGTGCTATGGTCCCGTCCTCTTTTCGGCTGAAAGCGGCGCCGCTGTTCGCGATCCAGCGGATAGTTTCTGGTGCTTTCGAGCACATCAGTTCAACGGCATCCTGGTCCGCCAGATAGTCGCTCCCTTTGACTGTATCGAACATATGGAGTTCGATATCGTCATCTTCGCTAAGAGCGGCGTTGACACCGCCCTGCGCCGCTCCGGAGTGGCTTCTGAGCGGGTGCAGTTTCGTCAGTACGGCGACACTTTTACCTGCCCGTTGAAGCTCCCTTGCGGCTGCCAGTCCGGCAAGTCCGGCACCGACAATCACAACATCGTATTTATGTATCTGTATACTCATTGAGACGCATCCTTTGTAATGTGGCA
>WFYC01000059.1 GCA_015490295.1 Hydrogenimonas sp.
CAGCTCTTTGGCCAGGTTAAGCAGCCCCAACTTGTTTTTGATGATTTTCTCTTGTGTATGCAGGTTCATTCTCTCTCCTGAACTTCTTGTCCAGGAGAAATTGTAGCTTTTTTTACTTGTATGTTGTCAGATTATATTGTGACTAGTGCATCTAAGCCTCTTCTCCTACCACCCTGTTTCTTCCTTCGTTTTTGGCCCTGTATAGGTTCTTATCCGCGCGGGCTATCAGCGAGCCGATAGACTCGTTACGTTCTCTTACCGCCACTCCTACGCTCACTGTGAGATCCCCTACTTTCTTGAAGCGGTGAATCTGTATATGCTTACGCAGTTTCTCCGCTACAGCGGCTGCCTGGGCTTCGTTCACATTGGCCACAAAGAGCAGAAACTCCTCTCCTCCATGTCGGCAGAATACATCATCCTTGCGAATATGGGCAGATATGATATGCACGACCTCTTTCAGTACATTGTCGCCGGTTTCGTGGCCGTATTTGTCGTTTATCTCTTTGAAGTGGTCTATATCTATATAGAGGAGGGCATATCTTCCGTTCCCGTTTTTAAGACGCTTCATGCAGCCTCTTCGATTGTATATACCGGTAAGCGAATCAATGTTTGCGGCATGGGCCTTTAGCCTGTAAATATGCACCATAATCGTAAGCACAAGCGACACAAACACCATAAGTGCCAGTGCCCAGTATGCGATTCCGGCTATCGACATCACCTGGGCAATCGCTCCGCTGTCTTTATGGACAATAATATAGTACCCGCCCCTCTTTCCGTCTATAAGAGTCAGAGGTATGAAGCTTGCGATATAGTATTGCCCGGGCTCTATATTATCATCTTCTATAACTTCAAAAAACTCTCTATAGGGAAGCAGATCTGCTTTAAAGCCCACTTTTTTCAGAATTTCAAGATCTTTTAGCGTGCCTCTTCTTGCAGCAAAAGCGGGGTCGATAAAGCTGGGCCGATACTCTTCAAGCATCCTCTTTTCCAGACACTTTTCAAGCAGTGGGTATTCAAGCAGAAGCGCGAATATACAGGCCCTTTTGCTTACATCCTCCAGTGCTTTTTTGAGAGTCTCGAAAGAGAAGGAGACTTCGGCGCTTCCGACATACTCGCCGCTGTAAAAGAGCGGATATACGGCACGGTATGCACCTCCGTTACGCCCTATTTCGAATCCGTATATCGGCTTTTTATGACTCTTTACCACTCGGGCTATTGACGGCCTAAAAAGAAGAGAGTCGCCGCTCAGTTCGGAGTTATGGACACGCAGAAACGAACTTCCGTCCGACAGATGAAACTGCAGGTGGCGAGCTCCGTGCCTGGCAAGCTTCTCAAAAAGCGGGGCATATCTCTCAAGAAGCTCCCGGCGAAGCTCATCTTTGCCGAGTATACTCTCTTTGGCCTCAAACATCTTTTTGCAGAGCCGGTCATCGAAAATAAGAGAAGATATAATGTCCGACTCCGACCTGAATGCCTCCTGCTGAAGAGCTATCAGACGTTTTTGTGTGACAACAGTCCGCTCCGCAATAGAGTCTATCTCTATCTTGGTGTAAAATCCTATTCCGAAATAGACAACCAGCCCTACCAGAACAATCAGGGCACACTTGGCCAGCGTCATGGGCCATAGGTTTTTATTATACTGTTTCATTACTCTATTGTAGCATGTTCTTTTGCCATAAACAACTCATCGCATACGAAACAAACGCTTCAAACAGAGGATTAAAACAGGCTTTTCGGTGTGTTTATCCCCTCAGAAGGCGTCCGTAAATACGCTCCAGTACAGCTTCGACTTCTCTGAAAGCTTCTGCCATATCGGAACCTATGCTTTCACGAAGCGGGCGGTATTTCAGGTAGACACGCCATGTTCTAAGCGCCGCTTCACGCCTCCCCCTCTTTGCCAGTTCAAAAGCGGTAGAGGCATTGATATACCCCTTTATCAAAAGCACTTCCGCACTTTTTTCAAAACGCCTAGGAGACCAGAGCTCCTCGAGAACCTCATGGGCATCATAGTACTCCCCTTTTTCTACGAGGGAGATAAATCTTGCACACACCTCTTTCACGGCCGATCCTCAAGCCTGAGCGTTTTGCGCCAATATCCACGTCCTCCGCGAAGCGATACACACACCTTCCCCGGAAACCTGTGGCGAAACTCTTCGAGCCTCTCTTTGGTCTCTTTTCCGGTATCGCAGTAGAAAACCAGCACTGCACCTTCAGGAAGCTCTTGCAGTTCGTACGGATTATAGAGCACCGTTTCGGTACCCTCTATTTCTTTTGCGATCGTGTCCACAAGAAGAACCTGCCGCCCCAGCTTCTGCAGCTCGTTTTTGGCCCGCAGGTACTCCTCCTGCGTCCATTCGTCTTTGAACTCGGTCACGGTCTCAGCGGTAATTCCCGAAATTTATTGGGAAGTCGAAATCGAGCGACTTGAGATGCGCCATCACAGCCTGAAGATCATCCAAAGACTTGCCGCTGACCCGGATCTCGTCTCCTTGTATCGCGGCCTGCACCTTGAGCTTTAGAGATTTGATCTCTTTGACTATCCTCTTGGCGTCATCTTTGCTTATCGCATCCACTATGGCCAAATGCGCCCTTCTGGTTCCGCCGCTCGCATCCTCCCTTCCGGTCTCTTTTAGAGTTTTGGGCGAGAGGCCCCGTTTGATTATCTTTCCGATCAATATATCTATCAAGGCGTCCAGTTTATTCTCACTGGAGCTTGTGACCGTAATCGTCTTGGCCTTTTCGTTGAGCTCTATCTCTTTGGTCAGGCCCTTGAAATCGTAGCGGTTGTCGGCCTCTTTCTGCGCCTGCATGATCGCGTTTTTGATCTCTTGCATATCGGCTTTCGCCGTTATATCGAAACTGTGCTCTTTTGCCATCTCTCCTCCTTTGTCCATACTGAAACCCCCACATAGTCTTCTGGCGGCCGCGATTTTGCGCGTATAAGCAGTATCTGCATCTTGCGAATCAGTTTGTCGTTGCTCTTTTTCAGGTCGTCATAATAGGCTTTAGCCCTGTCAAGATCGGCTTCGGTCACCTTTTTGCGTCCGAAGAGCCGGCCCAGCACCCCTTTTTTATCTGTGCATACCTTTATAATATTGCATATCTTTCCGTTTTCGTCAAGCCTGATTGCATGGAGCCTGGATAGATCTTCAAGTGTCGTTTTTCCGAAAAGCTTGAGAACCCACTCTCTGTTAGCCTCAATCCACATGTCAAACCCACACTCCGTTACATGCGTAGCAAGTACCTCTTTGTCAAGATCTACCCCCGCTACAAGATAGCCCATATATCTCATCTGGGCTTCAAGAGATTTTATCGCCTCTTCGATGCTCTCTACAGCCCTCTTTTTATCCATTTTTCCACCCTCTCCAATAAAGAATCTCCATTTCCGGATCGATTATAATATCTTTTTAATTAAAAAGATAATACCATCACATAAAATTTTCTAATACAATATTAAAAGATGTTGTCCGATATCGTTTATCGCCTACGGCCAAACAGCATCGACTAGAAGAGGAGAGGTAATGGAGCGTCCGACTCCTGTAATCGAAGAGATAATACTCGATCCCAAACGTTATATCGTCAGCAAAACCGATAAAAAAGGGGTAATAGAGTATGGAAACGAATATTTCGTACAGATAAGCGGCTACAGTGAAGCCGAACTGATAGGGAAGCCGCACAATATAATACGCCACCCGGATATGCCCAGAGTTCTCTTTAAAATGATGTGGGAGAGAATTCTCAACGACCAGAATCTCATAGCACTGGTAAAGAATATGGCCAAAGACGGCCGTTGCTACTGGGTGGTAACCGAGTTTGAAACCAAGAAAGATCCTATCAGCAACCAGATTGTCGGATTTACGGCATTTCGCAAAGCGGCCCCCCGAGACGCCATAAAAAAGATCGAACCTCTATACGCGAAGCTTCTGGATATAGAGAGAGTCGGAGGTATGGAGGCATCCGAGAAGTACCTCAGGGGCTATCTCGAAGATGCCGGAATGAGTTACGACGAATATATCGACGACATGATAGGCAACAGGGGAATGTTCAAACTCTTTTTCAAAATGATGAAGGCTCTCTTCAGGTAGCTTTTTCCGCAGCGCACGACACAACTACTTTTTTGTACAGACTCTCAATCTCTTGAAGCCCTCTCTTGCTTTCAGACGAAGCGGCAGCTTGTAGAGCTTCTCTATCGCTTTCTTCCCCACATAGGCGGCGAACCCGTAGATTCTGAACCTCCCACTGTCTATTATCGCGTAGGTTCCGCCCAGAGCTATAGCCAGACCTTTTATCTTGATATCGCTAACGAAGAGCTGCCTCTTCTCTATATGCGCCAGAATATTCTCTGCCGCATCGACGCCGCTCTGCTCGGCCGTCTGTGCTGTCGGGGGCACTCTTCTTCCCGCGGTATCCTTCAGGTCGGCGGCATCCCCTACGGCATACACCTCTTCATATCCGGGAATCTGTAGAAACGAGTTCACAACAAGCTGGCCTATTCTGTTGTGCTCCGCTTTCAGCGCCTTTACAAACGGAGCGGCCGTAATACCTCCGGTAAAAATCATGAAGTCAAACGGTATACTCTCCCCGTTCTCCAACATGGCCGCCTTCTCTTTCACTTTCACTATGTGAGAACCTCTATGCAAAACGACGCCTAGATCCTGAAGACGTTTCGTCGCCGCTTTGACGACGGATGGGTGAAGCCCTTTGAGAATCGTTTCGTCGCCGCTTACAAGATGGATCCTGAGTTTGCCGCATGCAAGCGCATTCGAGCGGTAGTAGCGGTTGAAGTAGGCCTGCATCTCGGCCGCTATCTCCACGCCGGAGAGTCCTGCTCCACCAATCAGAATGGAGTAGCACTCTTTTGCATGGGAGGTGCTTTCGAGCCGCTTGTAGAGCTCCTGCTCGAAAAACTCTTTCAATTTGAGCGCACCTCTAAGGCTCTTGACTCCGTAAGAGTAGTTGCGAAGCCCCTCTATCGATTCGAAAAAACGGGTCACCGCCCCTGCCGCTATTATCAGGTAATCGTAGGAGAGCGGTTCACCCTCTTCGAAAAGCACCTTCTTCTCATCGAAGTCGACATCTTTGGCAGCAGCGTGAAGAAACTCCACATTGTCTGCGAATCCGGCACACAACGATCGCAGGCCTATTATAGTAGAATCGAAAGGGACCTTTCCTGCTATCAGGTCATACCCTTCGGTCTGAAGAAAATGGTACGGGTGGTGATCTACGAGGGTCACCTTTATTCCCTTTTTGCCCGAGAGCACCCCGAGAGCCTTCAGCCCGCCGTAACCTCCACCGATAATTACCACATGATGCATGGCGTCCCCTTTCTCTTGTTTGATAGAGCACTATCCAGAATAAAACATTATAACAAAACTATATAGATAATATGGCTGGAAGCTTCAGGAGGGTGGGCCGAGAGGCCCGGGAGAGTCACTGGGGCTTGTGGCAGAACCACCAGTCGAAGCATTCATACTTGGCACTCCGCTCTTTAGCGGTGTCGCAGTCGGTCGCCGGTGGTATGATCACCCGGTCACCGATCAACTCGTTCTCGGGCCAGTTGGCCGGCGTTGCTACTCCATCGGCATCGCTCTTTTGCAGAGCTTTTACGGCACGAACTATCTCGTCTATATTGCGTCCAATCTCCTGCGGGTAGTAGAGAATCGTGCGCACTACGCCTTCGGGATCTATTATAAAGACCGCCCTGACGGTGTTTGTGCCTTTAGCAGGGTGAAGCATTCCAATCTTTTCCGCGAGCGTATCGGTACCCGCAATTATCGGAAACTCTATATCTACATCGAGCTTCTCTTTTATCCACTCAACCCACTTGATGTGGCTGAAGACCTGGTCTATGGAAAAACCTATCAGCTCCGCACCGAGTTCGTCGAACTGCTTCTTATGATTCTGAAACGAAACGAACTCAGTGGTGCAGACCGGCGTAAAGTCGGCCGGATGGCTGAACAGCACCACCCAACTGCCTCTTTTGTCTTCGGGAAACCTCATCGGACCGTGTGTGGTCTGAACCTCAATAGTGGGAAACTTCTCTCCCAACATAGGCATACTCATGGCAAACCTCCTTCAATAGTTTGGTATAAACAATTCTATCAACAATCGGTTAATCAAAGTTACAAACTGATTTTACGCAAAATGCGTAAAATCATCTCGAAATCTTAAATTTCGTAGCTTCAGGGGGTTGTAGGGCCGGCCAGGCCCTGCCAAATTACAGGCTTTGCCTGTAATTTGCGCAACATCAGTTACAAAAAAGGTATCAGACAGTCATATCCAGAACCCTGAAAGCTCTTTTGATCTCATCTTCCGAGGCGATGCTGTCTTTTGGCGAAAACTCCGCCGTTATCCTCGCCAAAATATAGATAAGCGTTCCTGCGATTTGGGGCAGTCTCTTCTCCAGCGCCACCTCCATCTCGTACCTCAGCGGCGGGTGGATAGCAAGCCTCTGCAGTATCGGCTTCAGATCGAGCTCCTCCTTGATCTTTTCGAACTCTCAGAACCGGCCGCTTTTTTGGCACCTATACCGAACGCTACGAGGGCTATGCCGTCGAAAAAGAGGCTTATGCCCACAAACAGACCCACCAGTACAAACGAACCGAGCGGCCAGGAGGCCAGCAGGATAGCAGCCAGCACAACCGACAAAAGCCCGTTTAGAACCATGACCCACCAGCCCCTGTTGGGCCTGTACTGCCAGCCGAACGTTACGCTCGAATAGGCGTCCACAAGCAGATATACCGCGAGTAGCATACCGACCGCAGCCACACCCTCCACGGGAAAGAGCAGCAGCAAAACTGAGGCTATCAGCGAGAGTACAGGCTTTAGCCACGCGCTGAAAGAACCTCGGTAGCTCTTATATGTGGCATACCCCTGCACTGTGGCGCTAAAGAGAAACAGCCACGCCAAAAAACTGACTACGGCCAGCGAAAAGATCGTCGGGGCGACCATACCGGCAACCCCAATCAGTGCCATTACGACACCCAGGCCTATTATCAGGCCGCTCTGCCTCTTAAGCGTCTCTTTGTCGAATATGAAACCGACCAATCTTATTTCTGGCTCCATCAGCTGCTCTTTTTGCTCTCTACGGTCTTAAGGGCCTTCTCTTTGAACTCTTTTAGTTTGTTTATCAGCTCTTCAAAAAGCTTTTCAGCCCTGTTTTTTCCGCGAATCTCTTTCTCTACCGCCTCTATCGCATCATCGAGCATCTTGTACGTAGTGTCGCTGCCGCTAGTATAGCCCAGCGCTTCGGCAATTTTGAGCTCCTTTTTGGCCGCATCGAGATGCTTGAGAGCCTGCTTCTTATCGCTTTTTGCCACCTTGCCGGCAGCCTCTATCAGCGCCTGGGCCTTCAGAAGAGGCAGGGGAATGACGGTTTCGCTCTTCACAAGTGTGTCCAGAGCCATCTGCAGAATGTCTCTCGCCTCTTTCGTCTTTCCTTCGTTGAGGTACCTTGCAGAGAGTCTGAGCGCCTGTGGATAGGATATGAGAGGCAGGCTGACCGTCACTATATCTATCTCGCTTTGCAGCGTATCAAGCAGCCTTCTGGCCTCCTGTACCTTGCCGGTCGCAAGAAGCTTTTTGACTGTCGACAGAGTCTCTTTTACGCTCTTTAGATCACCCATATACTCGGTAGCGGTAATTACCGAATCTATAGGCAGAAGCGCGGGCGCACTCTTGTGCGCAAGCACGATCTCCAGCTTTCCTATCGCCTTTTCCAGTTGGCTTTTGGCCTTTTCGATATCGTTCTTATCTAGCGTATCGAGCACGCTTTGGGTAAGTAAAACGGCGCTTACCGCCTCATCCACGACCTTCAGCTTACCGCTTTCCGCTTCGGCCTTGGCACTCTTTACGGCCTTTGACGTAACATTGGCCGATGTTTCGGCCATCAGTCCTGCAGTGCCGAGCAGTGCCGCCGTTACTACAGATACAATCACTTTTCTCATCTTCGATCTCCTTCTTTTTTCAATCTAAGCTTCGATCTACATGAAGCACATAAGTTTTATCGGCTAATGTAATTTTAGCCCTTCGGCCTCAAGCGGTTCTGCTACCTGGGTATCAAAATGGAAAGAAAGTACGTTTTTAAAAGACAGACTGAGAGAGTGGCAAAAAGGAGGGGGATCGATTTGAAATAGCCGGCTGCAAGCCAAGGGAGCTTTTCAATACTCCCGCTCCACCTTTTCAAGAAGTTTTTTTACATTGTTCACGGCCAGCTTTTTGCGCTCTATGTTCAAAATACCCTCTTTTTTGAGCTGCTGCAGGTGACGGTTTACCACATGCCTTACCGTTCCGATCATGGAGGCTATCTCTTCGTGGGGGAGGTTGTGCAGCAGGCCAAGGTGTTTTACAGGTTTGGATATATCCAGGTTTTTCAAAATGAGCTTCATCAGTCTGGTAGAGGTGTCGTAAAGCGAAAGATCGCTCGCAAGCTCTTCGACCTGCCGCATCTGGCTGGCCAAGTAAGGCAAAAAGACACGGTTGAAAGCGGGATTGGCCTGGAGCCACTCCCTTACCTTGTCGATAGGCAGTTCCAGCGCCTTCGCATCGTCGATCGCTTCGGTCATAACCTCGTGCCTCCTGCCGTCAAGAACCGTCAAAACGTCGAACATATCTTTCGGCCCGAGCAGATAGAGCGTCTGCTCGCGGTTGTTCTGGGGGTTGTACCTGTATACCTTTATGCGCCCTTCGAGGATTATGTAAAAATTTCTCATCGTGTCGTCGGGGTCCATGGCGGGAGAGCCCTTCGGGTACTTCCTGATTCTGCCTACTCTGTTTATCTCCTCTATGAGCTGTTCGCCTATCCCTTCGAAAGGTTCGAGTTTCGCAAGATGCAGCATCAAAAATCCAGACCGAAACTGCCGAAACTTCCCATATTGGGGTCCATATGACCCATCTGCGTGCTTTTGGTCCGCAGCATCAGAATATCCGATTTGGGGTCTATCCCCTGCGGGCATACGGCCGTACACTCTCCGCATAGCGTGCAGTCCCATACGCCGTTTCGCTGAATCGTATCGATCTTGCTCTTTATGTCGCCTTCTCTCGGGTCGACTACGTAGCGCCAATCGCGCGTGAGGGCAAATGGCCCCAAAAAGGCGGGGTTCGTCTCCAGCACCGGGCATGCGCTGTAGCACGAACTGCAGAGTATGCAGTCGCTCTGGCGCTCGGTACGCTTCTCGTCTTCCGGCGTCACTACCGCATCCTCTTTCGGCTCCCCGAGCCACGCCTTCGCCGATTTCAAAGTCTTGAAGGCTTCGCTCTCGTCTACCGCAAGATCTTTTATGACCTTCGCGAACCTTCTAGGCTCCACCAAATCACCCTCTTCGGGCTTGTAGGCGCACGCCAGCACCTCTTTGCCGTTTACGCGCACGGCGCAGCTGCCGCATACACTGCTTCTGCAGCCGGAGCGGAAGGTTAGGGTAGGGTCTTTTTCGCATTTTATGGAGGTGAGCGCCTCAAGAAGCGTCGAACCCTCTTTCACCTCCCACTCCTGCATCAGCTCCTGCGGCTCTCTTCGGGCATGAAAACGCCTTATCTTTATCCGTATCATTCCTCTCTCTCCCCGCTCTCTTCGCCACTCTTTTTAAAATCTTCCAGCTCTTTTTTCACGGCCTCTATGATCCGCTCGGTCTCTTTGAGCTTCTTCTCCGCCTCTTCCAGCTCTCTTTCGAGCCTCTTCGCATCAAGTTCTTCGCTCATCTCATCCCCTCGAATTCGTTACAGAGCACTCCCTGCTCTTTCCATGAAAGCGAATGTACGCCGCCGAACTTCTCATCGTCTTCAGCCGGAAAATCCTCTCTTTGGTGAGCGCCTCTCGATTCGTTGCGCCCTATGGCACTCACCAAAACTATCTCGGCAAGCTCAACCATGTTGCCGAACTCTATGAACTCGAGCAGGTTGGTGTTGAACTCCATGCTTTTGTCGGCAATGCCCATGAACGGGAGCTCCTTTTGCATCTGCCTTATTGCAGCCAGCACGCCTTTCAGGCCCATCTCGCTTCTGGCTATACCGACGTTTCTGTAGAAGATTTTGCCCATGAAGTCGCGCTTTTCATAAAAATCTATCTGGTTCGTAAATTGCGGTATGGCCGCCACGAAGCCCCTGTCTTTTTCAAACTGACCGCTCGAGGCGGGAGTTACGCTTCCGTGTTCGCGTGCGAACTGCGCCGCGCCCTCTCCCGCTTCGCGCCCGAATACGACGGTTTCAAGAAGTGAGTTGCCGCCCAGCCTGTTGGCTCCGTGCACATGGGCGTTCGCACACTCTCCGGCCGCGAAGAGCCCTTTTATCTTCGTCATATGGTTCGAGTCTACCTCGATTCCGCCCATCGTATAGTGGGCGACCGGTTTTATCGGAATGAGGTCGATTACCGGATCGACCCCCTCGTAGAGCTTGGCGAGCTTCCGCTCCTGCGGCAGATTCTCCTCTATAAATGCTTCTCCGAGGTGCCTTATGTCGAGGTAGACATCCTCACCGCTCTCTATCTGCTCCCAGATCGCTTTGGCCACCACATCCCTCGGTTTCAACTCGTCAATGAAGCGCTCGCCTTTGGAGTTAAGCAGGTAGCCTCCCGCCCCTCGCGCGCTCTCGCTTATGAGTATACCGCTCCTTTTGAGGGCGGTCGGGTGAAACTGCACAAACTCCATATCGCTCAAAACGCATCCGGCCCGCACCGCCGCCGCCGTACCGTCACCGGTGGTAGCCGAAGAGTTTGTGGTAAAACCGCGATATAAACCGCTGTATCCTCCGGTCGCTACGACTACGCTTTTCGCCCCTATCGCCCTCACTTCACCGCTTCCTATGTCGATGGCGGTCACTCCCAGAACCCGCCCCTCTTCGACAATGAAGTTGAGCATGAAGAGTTCGTCCAGAAACTCCACCCCCATACCCAGCGCCGTGTCGTAGAGGGTGTGAAGTATCTTCAGGCCCGTATAGTCCTGAGCGTAGCAGGCTCTCTCCGAGCCGGCGCCGCCGAGCCTTCTTTGGGCCACCCTGCCGCCTTCGAGCCTGCTGAACGGCACCCCTATGGAGTCGAGCCACCCGATCGCCTCGGGGGCCTTTTCGCAGAGCCTGCGTATCATATTTTCGTCTCCGAGCGTATGGGCCGACCTCAGCGTATCGGCTATATGCGCCTCTATGCTGTCCTCTCCAACATTTCCCAAAGCGGCGTTTATGCCGCCCTGGGCCATCGATGTCTGCGATCTGATAGGATATGTCTTGCCCAAAACGTTTACGCTCACCCCCGCCTCTTTGGCTGCGATAGCGGCACAAAGACCGGCTCCGCCGCCTCCGATTATCAGAACATCACTCATCGTGCTTTACCTTTTTCATACACCCCGGTACTCTTTTTAGGCCAATTATAGCAAGCCTCTGTGCTATACTATATAAAAAAACGGATAAAGGTGCATGGGCAGACTTTTTTTCCCTATCGTTCTGGTCCTACTCGTAGCCGGCTGCACTACCGACAACAGCGGCAGCGGCGGATTCGAGCCGAAAGAGCCGGCAGTGCAGAGCAGAACGAAGTACCGTACTTTCGTAAGCGATGAGGAGCTGAGAACCCAAAAAGAGCTAGCACTGATCGAGGCGAACAAGAGCGTGGAGCTCGAAAAGATAAGCAGTGCAGCGAAGCTGAAGCAACTGGAGCTTCAAAAGAAGGCGGAGCTGGAGCTTATGCGCGAAAAGGAGAGGCTGCTTAAAATAGAGCATGAGCAGGCGCTTGAGCGCTACACTCTTTTTGGTGCCATCATGCTGCTTCTGCTCGCGGGCGGAGCGCTTCTGTGGTACTTCGACAGAAGGCGAAAAGACAAACTGCGTGCCTACGAAGACAACCTGAAGAAGTATTTTCACCAGAAAGAAAACGAGTCGCGCGTAAAGATAGCCGAAAAGATCCTCGATACCGTTGCGTCGAAAGATCTAAGCAACGAACAGCGGGCGAAGCTGATAGAGGCGCTTCACGGCAGTGCCCCAAAAGCCGTGACTCCCCCGCCGGATAGCGAAGAGAACGATACAGAAGATGCGATTTTGATAGAGACCAAGGAGGAGAGCCCGGATGCAAAAAAGTGACGAGATATATTCAGAAGGGGCGCTGCTGTCCAGAAGCCTTGCAGACTTTTTCACCACAAAGTTTCTGGCCCTCAGCACGGCGCCTTTTTTCATAACGCTGCTTATTTCGATAATATTTCTATACTACCTCTCGGGCGAGTTTTTCGACATGCTCAACGTTGCGGCGCAGGTATCGCAGAACCCTGATGCGGTAGATGCGCAGAACGAATTGGCACAGTTTGCAAAGGAGTACCCGATCATCTCCGCCATTTTGGGCAGTTTCATCTTCAAGGCGATCGCCGGAACTCTCTTTTATCTCATAGGGGGAGGTTTTGCCGTTCTCGTTTCGGTCATTCTGGCCGTAATCATAATAGGTTTCTTCACCCCCTACATAGTAGCCGAAGTGCAGAAGCGCCACTACCCGAACATCGAACGCAGAGCCACCGTTCCGATATTCGACTACCTGGTCTTTCTGCTCAAGCAGTTCGGCCTATTTCTCCTCTTTTTCTTCGTATCTTTGCCCTTTTACTTCATCCCTGTGCTGAACATTGTGGCGATGAATGCGCCATTCTACTTTCTCTTTCACACACTGCTTACAAAGGATGTAGCGGGGGAGATTCTCGACACTCAAGAGCAGAAAGAGATCTTTAAAAAGGCGAAGTGGCGCATAGCGACGACCACCTTCATACTCTACCTTCTGTCGCTGATTCCGGCTGTCGGTATTTTGGGACAGGTCTTCTTCGTCATCGTGCTCTCACACCAGTTTTTCCAGGAGGCTGCCAGATTGAGAAATGCGCAAATAGAAGGGGCGGCGGCTCTTGAACGGTAGGCTCCGGCGCCCTGCTACCACTTGAGTCCGATGCGTCCGCCGCCGATAAGTGCAATTGCGACGGCTCCTACAAGATAGAGCAGGGGAGTCTCGATACTCCAGCCGCCGAACTTTCCAAGCGTAAAAAGGTTTCCGCCGTAAGCGAGTGCGATCGCTACGGCCATGTTGAAAGCTATAACCGCTGCGGCGATACGGGCACGAAAACCTACTATAAGCGCAACCGGCGCTATCACCTCGCCTATGAAGACCCCATACCCGATCCACTGCGGAAGCGATTGCGCGGCGAGCATCGCCTTGATAGGGTCTATACCGTATAGAATCTTATGGATACCGTGAAAAAGAAGCAGCCCTCCCACGCCGAGACGCAGAAGAAACTTTCCCCACTCCGCCGTCATCTGTTCTCTCCTTTCGGGGTATACTCCAGCACTACCGGTTCGCTGAAGTTTGGCACGTCGTCATATGTGAAAACGGCATAATACTTCTTTACATCCAGCGCTCCGAAGTCGTCGTATGTCCAGCTGTCCGGTCCGCCGTAGAGTTTATCGCCGTCGTATGGCGAGATAGGAACCCTGAAGGGGTTCTTTATAACGAAAACGCCCCTGAAATCCTGATCGTCAGGATTTTTCCATTCGAGCCTTATCTTATCGTTTTCGATTCTGTAGCGCAGGTTTTCGACGGCGGCTACAGGGCGGCGACGCTTGTGCAGATACTCCACAACCAGCCGAGGCGTATACTCGGGGTGTGAGCTGTGCCACTCCACGACAGAGTTTTTCACAAGCTTCTTCGCACTGCTCGGACGCAGCAAAAAGGCGATGCCCCTTCCGCCTCTGAGCATATTTCCGAACTCCTGTATCGCATATGTATCGAAAACGAAGACCTGCTCTTCGTTTTTGAGATCGCCGGCACTCACATCGTAACCTATGTTCTCTATGATGCGGCGCTCCTTTATCGCCTCATAATCCCGCTCGGAAGCGGCATCTATCATCTCTAGGTGGAAGCGGATATTCTCTTTGGCATAGACCTTCACGGGCTTCAGAACCACATATGCCCGTGTTATCTGCATATAGTCCAGATCCGGAAGAGAGCCCAGCTCGAAATCGAACGTCGAGTAGATCTTTTTGCCGTCGCCGTCGAAACCGGCCGCTATCTTGCCCTCTTCGACACCACCTGCCCTTACGGTAAAGCTCTGCTTAGGAAAGAGCTCCAGCTTTTTGGGTTTGAGCGTATAGGTTATCTCCAGATGGGGCCTGAAAGCGAGGCCTCCGCCGAACTTCCCGTAGCCTATATCCCACTGCATCATCTGAGAGCTTCTGCCGACATTTAGGGTTTTCGGCCCCTCCATTCTGAAGATCACCTCTTTTTTCGCTATCTGCTCCTGCAAAACAGCGCACTCTATCTCGCTGAACTCCCAGCTTCTCCAGATACCCTGGGTCAGGTGGTTCGAGGGTGTCGGACGCCCGACGTACGTAAGAGGCTTCATACTCTCCACACTCTCGAAATCGGTTATCTCTTCTATACTGTTTTGGTCCATTATGGCGACACTCCACTCCCCGAACTTCTCTACGGTGACACCCACGCGGTTCATAGGGTAGATACGGAGGCGGGCGCGTTTTATAATGGCATTTTCGGGAACTGTTTTTAGCGGAACGGTTATTACGGCGTAGCTTACTCCCTTGGATTCACTTACGCCCACAAAGAGTGAGTTTATACCGAAATGCGAAGCGTTATCTTTCACTTTCCGGGCGACATACCCCGTTTTGGAGGGTGTCGGAAAATATGTGCGGTGAAATTCGTCGTCGGCCACATGGGTGCGAATCGCCAGCACCGGTGCGAACGGAGATTTGCGGCCACTACTCTTGTTTACGGCGCGTATATGGTAGAAGTAGAGAGTATCGCTTCCAAGGTTGTTGTCGCAGAAGCGGTTTGCCTGCGTGATCCCCATAAGGTTGAAACGGCGGCAGTACGACTTTTCGCGCCTGCTTCTGTATATCTCGAAATATATCTCTTCGCCGCTTTGAGGATAGGGTTCCCACTCCAGCGTCACATTCTCTGTGCCGACGTAGGTAGCTCTGAAGTTTTCTGGCCTTTGCATTCGCTGCTCTTTGGCGTAGTTCGGAGCCTCCATGATCGCGGCGATCAGAGCCGGAATATGCTCTCTGATATGCTCTATCATATCGTCCAGATAGTCGGAGATGTTCCGCGTTCCTACCTCGACCACGCTCGCTATTATCCCTTTGGAGCAGTAGAACTCCCTGCCGCTGCCGCTAATGAGCTTCGCAGGGGGTTTACCCTGATGGATTCCGTATTCGCGGTCGCTTATCTTCCTGATCTCCTCTGCCATATTGGCGCACAACACGTTCATATCGGTCGTATCTATCGTATCTTCGTGCCTGAAGTCGTGTGCGGGAAAAAAGACGTTACCCTGCGAATGGTAGTCGAGTGCTATGGCGATATTGGGGTGCGACTCCACGAAATCCCTAAGCGCCCTCGTCTCCGGTTCACTGAAAGGTTCCGGGCCGCCGTAAATGTTGGATGTAGGAGTGTTCGACTTCACGAAGCCGACAGGAAAGTTCCTGTTGAGGTCGACACCGTAGCTGCCGTCGGCATTCTGCCTTCTGTTTTTGCGCCAGAACGAGAAGTGGTTGCGCGAGTACTCGAAGCCGTCCGGGTTCGCACATGGAACCATATATATGGCGGCGTTTTCGAGCGCTATCTGCACATCATGGTCATACTCTATGTTTCTGTCTACATACTGGGCGAAGCCGATAGCCAGCTCCAGCCCTATCCACTCTCTTGCATGTATCGTTCCGGTAAAAAATAGTGCCGGCTTCTGTGCGGCATTCTGAACAGATTTCGAAATAGTTACCGCGATAATGTCGCGCTTCTCCCATGTCTGCCCTATGACTTCGACGGCAAAAAGATCGGGACGCCTCCCGGCGAGCTCCATAAAGAGCGCTACCGCTTCATCGTATGAGTGGTAAAGCTGTTTCAATAACCTTCCTATTTTATGGCGATATGGTCGCGGATTTTAGCCAATTTCTTTTTACCCAGACCTTTTATTTTCAACATATCTTCGATCTTTTCGAAAGGCCCGTGCTTCTTTCTGAACTCCACGATCTTCTCGGCCAGCTTTTTGCCTATCGCTTTTATCTTGTTTAGGCTCTTTATATCGGCCTTGTTGATATCGACCCTGTCGTGAAGGCTCTCGGCCCAAATTTTCAGCGTCTGCTTCTCTATCCCCTCGAGTTCGAGAAGTTCATCTATACTCTTTATATCGCGGCTTCTTATGTAGCGGATCACCTCGACGGCTATCTCCTCCTCCATACCGTGAAGAGTCATCAGTTTGGTAAGGGTGACGCTCTCCAGGGAGATTTCGCTATCTTCAAGCTCATCGTGCCGCGCTTGTGACTTTTTCGACTCTTCCAGAATCTCTTCGGGCAGATCCTCTTCCCTCTCTATGTGCCTGTGCAGGTGGCTGTCGTCGGGAATATCTTCGGGAACGCTCTCTTCGGCAAGCTCCATATCCCATCCGCCCTCTTTGTCGTTCACATAGTAGGCGCCGTCACTTGACGGGATATACCTGCTGAACCCTATATGGCGCATTGTTCTAAGAAGCGAAGAGTCTATCTTGCCGAGCTCCTCCCAATTATACAGCGGTATATGCGGCTTCGGGAAACGCCCCTCGGAGAAGTCCCACATCAGATACTGGCCGATCCAGTCCCTGAAGTACGGGAAGGCGGCAAATGCCGTTGCGCACTCCAATATGTAGTATTTTCCGTCATGTTCGGCGATGTCGCAGGCCCAGTACTCCGCTTTGGCCGCCTTCGAAGCCTCCACTGCAAGCTCGAGTGCTCCCATCGGCACCCCTTCATAGGTCATATATCCCCCCTGCGAAGTATTGGTCAGGTCCATATCTTCACCCGCCACACGCCAGAAAGCGCATGCGGGCTTGTGCCCTATAAGCATCACTCTTATATCGGCTTTCAACGGGATACACTCCTGAATATACATAGGCATATACTTTTTTTCGTCGAAAAGCTTTTTCGCCTCCTCTTTACTTTTGACCTTGTGCACATAGTAGCCGCCGTAGTTCGAGGGGCCGTAGCTTCGCTTTATTATGACGGGGTAATCACACTTCTCAAGATAGCGGTACCCCTCTTTTCTGTCGTAGAAAATCTCTGTTTTGGGATGCGAGAGGTTATGCTTTTCGCAAAATAGCGTCACATTCTCCTTGCTTTTGTTCGAAAACTGCGTCTCGAGCGAAGGGACGAACCTCACATGCGGAAGCTCCTTCGCTATCTCCCTGAAGGTTTCATAGGCAGTTGCGGGTATGTTTCCTATAAGGATATCTATCTTCTTCCTCTTGACCTCTTCTATGAACCTATTCTTGTCGTTTCCCCAGTGGTAGACGACATGCTCGATTTTGTCGGGCCACCCTTTGAAATTGGATCTGTCGAAAAACCTCAAAACGTAGTCGAGGTAGAGGAGTCCCAGTTTCGGAAGTTTTCTCTTTTTGGCCATCTTTTTCTATCCTTTTAATTTATGTTATGCGAATTCCGGGCCGAGCCCGTAATTCGGCAGGGCCTGACCGGCCCTGCAACCCCCTGAAGCTTCGAAATCAGAGATTTCGAGATGATTTTACGCATTCTGCGTAAAATCAGCCTCTAAACTCAATTTCCTATACGGCGCAGGCTCCGGGCGGTGTGAAGCTACGCACCTCACCCTTCCGGAGTATACCGAGACGGAGTTACCGTTTGGCTGCACTCTTCCTGTCGATCATATCGACGATCATCTCTATCTTTTTGTCGTTGAAATCGAGCCCGAGTTTCTCCTGCTCCGGTGTGGCGAATGCGGGTATTCCGTTTATCTCCAGCACCAGGTACTCTTTCTTTTTTCTGTCATATATAATGTCGACACCGGCGATCTCCAGCCCCACGATCTTGACCGCTTTTTTCGCCAGATCCACGACCTCCTCCTCCGGTTCACGCAAAAAGACGCTCCCACCGCTGGTTATGTTGGTGCGCCAGTCAGTGCCGCCCGCCTTGCGTCCGTAGCAGCCGACATATTTACCGTCGACTATATCGACGCGGTAGTCCGTACGGTCGTAGTCTATGAACTTCTCTACATAGAAAAAGCGCAGATCCATCTGGTTCAAAAAAGGGAGCAGCGTATCGAGCGTGGCTTCGTTGTCGATTTTCGTCAATCCCACTCCACCCCATCCGTCCGTTGGCTTGTACACCATCTGCTTCCAGCTGCGGATGAACTTCTTCAGGCGCTTCGAGTCGTCACGGTGGCAGAGTCTGAAGTCCGGTGTGCTTACGCCGTTGTTTCTCAGCAGATAACTTGTCTGGAACTTGTCTTCGGTCAGTTCGAAAGAGTCATAGTTGTTGATGCAGGGAATCATCCTGTTGAGCGCTTTGTACAGATACATCTGATACTGTGTCTGCTCGCCGGCATTATAGCTGAAAAAGAGGTCAAGCTTCTCCATGTTGATACCGTGGCAGCGAATATGGCCTCCTTTTACATAGGCATCACGCAGATTCAGCCCGGTTATCGGCTCGATACCCCGATCTTTGAGCATTTTGACCATTCTCTTTTCTATCCTGTCACCGCCTCCGTTTTGATACATCCAGATACCTACACGCCTCTTCTTACCCACAGATCGCTCCTCTCTCCTGGTGATAGGCCAGGACCTTGGTCATTAGTTCTATCCGCTCTTCGAAACTCCTTTTCAGCGCCCTCTCCCTTACGGTATGGTCGCCGTCTCCGTACGGGCCCAGACCGTCGAGCGTAACCACCCCTGCAGCGGCTACGATATTGGCATCGCTGACGCCTCCACGCATCTCCGTTCCGATCTTCATGCCCGCAATCTCACCCATCGCTTCGACCAACTCCTTCTGCCATGCGTTGGGCTCCATCACATCACGCTGGATGGAGCCACTAAGTCTGGATGACGTACCCTTCACAAAAGATTCGGCCGTAATATCTTCCAATCCGCCCAGCAGCCTCTCACGCTCCCTGTTGTCGGCATATCTAAGCTCCAGCAGCAGTTTTGCGTGCGGGCTTACCGTATTTGCACCGACACCCCCTTCTATCCTGCCCACATTTACCGTCGAACCCTTTTGAAGGTCCGTCAGGGCCGTAAGTTTTTGAAGCTTCAGCGCAGCTTCGAGATTCGCATCGTACCCTTTGTCGTAAGAGGTACCGGCATGTGCGCCCTTTCCCTCTATCGCGATCTCGAAGGTTCCTATCCCTTTTCGCCCTACGACCACCTCCATATCGGGCCCGGCGGCTTCGAATACGAAACATTTGTCGTAGCCCGCTGCAAGCTCGCGGGTGAGCTGTCTGGAGTCGTCGCTTCCCGTCTCTTCGTCACTGACAAGGAGAAAGTCGATATCCTCGATTTTCGAAAACTTCTCATGAATCGCGCGAAGCGCCTCCAGAGCCACGATGTTGCCGCCCTTCATATCGCACACACCCGGACCGCACACCCACTCTTCATCCTCTTCGAAGCCCTCGAACGATCCGGGGTGAAATACAGTGTCGAGGTGCCCAAGGAGCAGAATCTTCTCTCTCTTTCCGGTTTTGGGCGAAACGAATAGAAGATGGTCGCCTATAAGCTCCCTCTCGTACCTCTTCACCTCAAAGCCGATCTCTCCGAGCCATGCGGCGAAAAAATCTCCCACTCTGTCCACACCCTTTTTGTTGCGCGTATGGGAGTTGATCAGAACAATTTTTTCAAGATCGTTTTTCCATTTTTCCATAATATCCGCTTCCGGTTTTTAAGATTTTTACAGATAATACCATTTTTGAGGTATCAGGTCTCTTTCAAACAGACCGGATGCAGCACTATAGTGCCGTGACGGCCCTTACTACCTCAAATTCGAGATACGGAAGAGTGTACTCTTGCAGAATCTTTTTTGTCTGGGCGAAAGTGAGCTGCCGCCTTCCTCCGCTTACACCGCTGCGCTTGATATATCGGAGCATCGAGAGCCTGTCGCTGAAATATAGTTCATATCTTAAAATATCGATTTTAGCATCGAAACTTCTCTCTATCGCAGCAACCGTCTCATCTTTGCTTCGTATCGGAGAGACCGTTCCGGCCGCACTGTGCAAAGATGCGAACGTTCCGGAGGTGAAGATAGCCAGTGCGACCGGCAGGCCGAGTGCGGCTATACGCTGCAGCGTCAGATCGAGATCTCTGCTCCACTGCAGCGCCGATGAAGAGACCAGAAGATCGAAATCATCCTCGCCCAGCCGGCTATAGAGCCGTGGATCGTCAAAATCTCCCTCCAGCTTCTGCACACCCTCACCGCCGGGGTGCAAAGAGAGCATCTGCGGGGCAAGATCGACCGCGCAGTATCTTGTGAACGGATGTTCATATGCCCTGAAGAAGCCTCCGCTGCCGCACCCAAGATCTACGATCTTCTCGAACGGTTTCTCTATTTTGGAAGCAAGCGCCTTTGCGACACGCTCCTGTATGAGGCTATAGCGTCCGTAATCGGCAGCAAATCGCCGAAACTCTCTGTGTGGTTGCATATTGACTTTCAATTTAGATATAATATCGCGCTAATTATCCCCAAACTTCCAATAGAGTTTGCTGAACATAAGTCGCCGCACAGCGCGAAAACCGTTTTTCGGCGCATCGATTAAAGAAGGATTTCATAAAATGGTAACCGTACTATTTGTTACACAGATCGTTTTGACGCTCATATTGACAGTTCTCGTACTGCTTCAGAAGAGCTCCTCCATAGGGCTGGGAGCATACAGCGGCTCCAACGAATCTGTTTTCGGAGCCAAAGGGCCGGCCGGTTTTCTTGTAAAGGCCACTTTTACCGTTGGTATCATTTTCGTTTTAAATACCATCTTCCTCGGGTATCTATATAACAAAACCCACAACCAGTCTGTCGTAGATACCATCGAAACTCACGGCGGCACGGTTCCATCCGCACCGGCACTGCCCGTCGCCCCGGCCGCTCCGCAGCCTCCAGCGGAAAAGTAATGCGTCTGCTTCTGGGGCTGTGGCTTCTGGCCGTAACCCTGCTGGCCGACGCCCACATATTCGTCTACCACCGCTTCGGCGACACCCGCTACCCCTCCACAGACACCTCTATAGATGTTTTGAAAAAACAGTTCGACTATTTCAGAAAAAACGGGTATGAGGTCATACCTCTCAGCCGGCTCGTCGAAGCGCTCAAAAATGGTGAAACGGTGCCGGAGAGATGGGTGGTACTTACGATAGACGACAGCTTCAAAAGTTTCTACGACAACGCTCTTGCGCTCTTCAAAGAGTACAAATACCCCTTTACCCTTTTCGTCTACACTGGCGCCACGGAAGATGGCTACAGAGACTACATGAGCTGGGAGCAGATAGAAGAGGCTATGAAACATGGCGAAATAGGCTTCCACTCCCACACCCACCCGCATATGGTCTCCAGGAGCAGCGACTACCTTAAAAAGGATTTCAAAAAAGGGCTCGAGCTTATGAAACGGAGGCTTGGCATAAAGCCGCGCTACTTCGCCTACCCCTATGGCGAGTACGACGGGCGCGTCAAGAGCATCGCGAAGAGTTTCGGTTTCGATGCCGTATGCAACCAGAATGTCGGCGCCGTCTCGAAAGAGTCGGACCTAATGGACCTCGACAGGATCGCGCTCACAGGAGATCCCAACCTGAAGAGCAAACTTAAGACAAAATTTCTCCCTGCGCAGTGGCTGGAGCCGAAAGAGTGGCCCGAAGACGGAATGGTGCGAAGAGTTCATGTCAAAACATCTGACTTCAACGCTACCGGAGGGTGGCTCTACCTTACCGGCTACGGATGGAGAAGAGCGGCTCTTGAGAAGGGAGAGCTCGATACTATCCTGAACCTGCGTCTGAAAAATCGCAGAAGCCGTCTGATTTTAAAGCTTGAAAAAGATAGAATATCTACGAAAATAGTTGTGAAACCATAAGGAGATTTGAAATGGAAGAGCTTAACGAAGTGTACGACTATGCAAAAGAGCATATGGAGAAGAGCCTGGAAGTCCTGAAAAAGGAGTTTACCACGATCAGGACGGGACGAGTATCTACCCACATCGTCGACAATATAAAGGTAGACTACTACGGAACACCCACGCCCCTGAACCAGGTGGGAAGCGTCATAGCCACGGATGCGCAGACCATTACCATCAGCCCGTGGGAGAAAAACCTGCTGCCCGATATAGAGCATGCTATACAGCAGGCGAATATCGGCGTAAATCCCAACAACGACGGAGAGACTATAAAGCTCTTCTTCCCGCCGATGACGGTGGAGCAGCGCCAGGAGAGCGCAAAGCAGGCCAAAGCTATGGGCGAAAAGGCTAAGGTGGCCATCAGAAACATCCGAAGGGATGCGAACGACAAGATAAAAAAGCTGGCCAAAGAGAAGATCATCACCGAAGATGAAGAGAAAAGAGGCCACGACCAAGTGCAGAAGATTACCGATGAATTCGTCAAGAAGGTCGACGAACTGGTTAAGAAGAAGGAAGAGGAAGTACTTAAGGTTTAGCGAATAACGAAAAGCCGGGGCGGGTCGTTTTGCTCCCTTCATATTTAAATATTGTTCGCGAAGTGGCCTGCCTTCACTATTCGTTTTTCACTCTTCACTTTTCACTAACTTATTCATAAGGTATACAATGGATATAAAAAAAATATACATGGACGCCGATGCCCTTCTGCACGGCCATTTCAAACTGAGCAGCGGGAACCACTCCGAGTACTACCTACAGTCGGCAAAGGTGCTAGAAGATCCCAAAACAGCGGCCCTGCTTGCGGGGGAGCTGGCGAAGCAGATAAGAGAGTACGGGCTTGAAGTCGATACCGTATGCTCTCCGGCTATCGGCGGACTGATTGCAGGGTTCGCTCTGGCCTCCGCGCTCGGGTGCAGATATATCTTTACGGAGAGAGTAGAGGGGAAGATGACGCTTCGCAGGGGTTTTGAGGTCAAAAAGGGTGAAAAGATCCTGATATGCGAAGATATAATCACTACAGGCGGCTCGGCCATGGAGGCGGCAGCGGAAATCGAGCAACTCGGCGCTGAAGTGGTCGGTTTCGCTGCACTCGCCAACCGCGGCTTCTGCCGCCGCGAAGGGAGTACCCTCGAGCGCAAGCCGAATTGCAAGCTTCCCGAAAACAGACCCTTTTTCGCACTTGCGGACTTCGACTTTCCGATGTACCCTCCGCAGGAGTGCCCGATGTGCAAAGCCGGCAGCGAAGCGGTAAAACCGGGTAGCCGCGGCAACTAAGGAAAAGAGTTGGGCCGCTGGAGAAAAGTAAAACAGGGAAAAGCCGAAAC
>WFYC01000060.1 GCA_015490295.1 Hydrogenimonas sp.
GTCACGGGACTCTTTTTGGGAATATTTCTGGCCTTTTTCCTCGAATTCATAGCCAGAAACGAAAACAGGGAACAATAGGATATGAAGATAGCCCTGATACAACATAGCGTTAGAGCCAACAAGGAAAGTACGATAGAAGCTACGGCCGCGATGGTCAAAGAGGCAGCTTCGCAAGGCGCCGAGCTCGTAGTGCTCCAAGAGCTGCACCAGACACCCTACTTCTGCCAGTATGAAGATACCGACCTTTTCAATCTGGCCGAATCTTACAAAGAAGATGTAGCCTACTGGGCACAGGTGGCTAAAGAGAACGGTGTGGTTCTGGTGGCCTCACTATTCGAAAAGCGCGCTCCCGGACTTTACCACAACAGTGCCGTCGTCTTCGAAAAGGACGGCTCCATCGCAGGAAAGTACAGAAAGATGCACATTCCCGACGATCCGGGCTTTTACGAAAAGTTCTACTTCACTCCGGGCGATCTCGGGTTCGAGCCCGTAGATACCTCGGTCGGCAAGCTCGGGGTGCTTGTGTGCTGGGATCAGTGGTATCCCGAAGCCGCAAGATTGATGGCGCTAAAAGGTGCCGAGATGCTCATATACCCCACAGCGATAGGGTGGTTCGACAAAGACGACGAAGATGAGAAGAGGCGCCAAAAGGATGCGTGGACTACCGTGCAGCGCGGCCATGCGGTCGCAAACGGCCTCCCTCTTGTAGCCGTAAACCGGGTAGGCTTCGAAAAGGACGAGAGCGGTGTCCTCGACGGCATAAGATTTTGGGGTAGCAGCTTCGTCTGCGGGCCGCAGGGGGAGATGCTGGCCGAAGCCCCATCCGACAAAGAGGTGACTCTTATTTGCGACATCGATCTTGCAAGAAGCGAAGAGGTGCGCAGATGGTGGCCGTTCCTGCGCGACCGTCGCATAGACGCCTACGGCGGGCTACTGAAGAGATTTATCGACTGAAGCGGTCGAAAAACCACATAAAGGCGAACAGCAGCCCCGGAGTTTTCGCTTTCGATTCATCATAGATAAAAGAGCGCGCTTCACTTACCGGCAGCTCCACTACTTCGATCTGCTCCATCTCTATGCCTCCTCCGCCGTGTACTCTCATATCTTCACTCACTTCGGCGAAAAAGAGGGTCTGTTTCGAGCCGGCGAAGCCGACCGAGGTATAGAACGAAGTGATCTTCTCTATCCGCTCCGCATGAACGTCATAGCCGCACTCCTCTTCGATCTCCTCTTTCGCTATCTGAGTGAGCGGCTTCGGCTTGTCCACTATTCCGGCACAAAGCTCGTACGTATAGCCTTTGGCATCGTGCATATACACTGCCGGCCTGAACTGCTTGACCAGAATGAAGAGATCTCTATCTTTTTCATAAAGAAGCACCGCTACACTGTCGTGAGCCTGCACCACCTCCCAGCTCTTTTCGACGCCGTCTTGCTCATACCTTGCCATCGCCGGCTTCACGAAGCGCGACTCCACCAAAGGCTCTATGCGAAACTTCTCTATCATCCGCCTATCCTGGTGCTGCGCACGAAAGGCATCATCGCTTCAGATAGGTCGTCGAGCTTCGTCGGTGCGGCGTTCGTATCTATTGCCTCCTCTATCTCTTTTTTCATTTCAGAAGCGTAACGGAGGAACTTTTTGCGAGTCTTTCCGTAGATCGTCTTTTTGGTCACCTTTATCACGCCCAGCGGATTGACGGGCCGCCCGTTTTTGTAGAGGCCGAAGTGCAGGTGCGGGCCCGTACTCATTCCCGTGGAGCCTATGTAGCCTATGACCTGCCCTTTTTTGACATATTTACCGCGCCTGATCCCTCTTCTGAACTTGTGAAGGTGCGCATATAGCGTCAAAAAGCCGTCTCTGTGCCTAATCTTTATGACGTTTCCGTATCCGCCGAGCCTACCGGCATATGTTACACGCCCGTCTGCCGCCGCCATGACCGGAGTTCCGGTTCGGCCGCCGAAATCGACTCCCAGGTGGGCTCTGTAGCGCTTGAGCACCGGGTGGTAACGCCTAAGCGTGAAACGGGAGGTTATACGGACATGGTTTACAGGTTTTCTAAATACGAACCCTTCGACCTCCCTCCCCTTTTTATCGTAGTAGCGGTCGTTGAATCTGAAAAGATAGTAGGGTTTTTTGCGTCTTTCGATCATTGCCGCTTCGATTACCGGGACTCCATACGTGCGGCCAAGGCGCAGCTTTTCGGTATAGACCACGGCCAGCATATCCCCTTTTCTGAGTCTCGTAAAATCGAAACTGTTCTTGAACGCATCGACGAACGCATACGCAAGCGCTCTGTTGTTGGTCGCTTTTATTATGTCCTGGTAGGGAGAGCGCTCTATCGGGATAGCGAAAGCTTCGGTAATTTGCCTGTATGCTACGGGGATCATCTCGAAACCG
>WFYC01000061.1 GCA_015490295.1 Hydrogenimonas sp.
AAAATGAGATTGCTAAACTGTTTGAAGGAGAAATGGCGCGGTGGACGAGACTCGAACTCGCGACCCCCGCCGTGACAGGGCGGTATTCTAACCAACTGAACTACCACCGCACCTAGTTTTGAAGAGAAATGGTGGTCGCTAGTGGACTCGAACCACTGGCATCCACCTTGTAAGGGTGGCGCTCTACCAACTGAGCTAAGCGACCGTTTGAACTGGCGACCCCTAGAGGATTTGAACCTCTGTGTCCACCTTGAAAAGATGGCATCCTTGGCCACTAGATGAAGGGGTCATAAGGGACCCTTACAGCACTTTCGTGTGACCCGTGTTGGATTCGAACCTGAGAAGCGTCAAGAAAATGTCAATTGCTTGACATTTTAGTTTCGCAAGCCGTTTTAGTGTGCACATTTGCACCCAAAGATGGCGTAAGTGCGTGAAACCGTACGCTTTCGACGTTCGATCAACCATAGATCGATGGTGACCCGTGTTGGATTCGAACCAACGGCCCATTCCTTAAAAGGGAATTGCTCTACCAGCTGAGCTAACGGGTCTACTCTCTCCGTTTATCTTGTAAACGTGAGCGAAATTATAGGAAAAAAGATTCATATTGTCAAGAGAAACACCTGCCTTTTCGGCCGCTTTTTCAAAAAAGTTCTTCTGAAGCTATCTGAAAAAGCAGCTTGTAGGCATAAAGTACGCTCTGCTCCTGTATATAGTTGCGGTCTCCTTCGAAGTGTAGGGTTTCGATAACCGTATGCGTATCGCTCTTTGCTCCTATAACGACGGTTCCGACCGGCTTTTGCGGTGTGCCTCCCCCGGGTCCGGCTATGCCGCTTACCGCAAGAGCGTAATCTGCACCGGCGATCTCCTTGGCACCTGCGAGCATCTGCTCGACGCACTCTTTGCTTACCGCACCATACTTTTCGAACACCTCCTTCTCCACACCGAGCCACCCGGCTTTTAGAGCATTGGAGTAGGTCACTAGGGAGCCTTTGAAGATTGTAGACGATCCGGCTTCCGAAGTGAGCATGGCGGCGATGCGCCCTCCTGTACAGCTCTCTGCGAGGGTGACGCTCTTTTGCGAATGGGAGAGTCTGTGTATAAGGTAGGCAATGATGTTCGTAGACTCGATCACTTTCTCACCCATAAGCTGTTTCACGCTTTTAAGGAAGTTTTCCAGACGTCCGAATTTTTTGGCGCTGCACTCGACTTTCAGCCACCCCGGTGTGAGTGTGGTGGATGAGAATTCAACTTCGTAGCTTTTTGCCAGAGGATCCAAAAGAGCATCCGCTCCCTCTTCATCCATGTTGAAAATATGGATAACCCCCTCTTTTTTCTCCTCTTCAACAAGAAAAACCGGCACCGTCTTGCCCGGTTCCGCCATTACGACGTTGATGGAGCGATTGTCATATCTGAGCAGGAAGCTGTTGTCGTCGTATACAGCACTTTTGGAGGGGATCAGAATACTCTCTTTGAGTATCAGCGTGTCTTCCGTCATCGTTGCGAGCAGCTTGCTTATAGGTGTAAACGCTTTCTTGTTCGCGACTATAATTATGTTGCCGTCCTTGGAAATCTGTTCTTGAAGCAGCGCTACCATTTCACTGCTGGTTTCACAGAGTCTGGTGATCTGCTCCAAAAAACCGAGATGCTCCAATTCACGCTCTATATACTCCATGAAGGGTCGGTTCAGATAGAGGTTTTTTCCTATTATTATCAATCTGTTTTTCATTCTCTCAACTCCTGTCGTTACACCATTATACCAAAGTGTATGCCGCGAATCAGCCCTTTTTAATGGCTCTTTAAATATAATAGGCCAATTTTTATCCGGAGTACCGAATGGATTACAAGTCTACACTAAATCTTCCCAAAACAGGTTTTCCGATGCGCGGAAATCTGCCTCAAAACGAACCGGAACGTTACCGGAAGTGGTTCGAAAACGGGGTTTACGAGAAGATGAAGTCCAACCGTCGAGGCGAAAAACTCTTCACTCTGCACGACGGTCCCCCTTATGCCAACGGCAAGATACATATCGGCCATGCGCTCAACAAGGTGCTTAAAGACATAATCGTAAAAGATAACTACTTTCAAGGGTATGCAGTACGCTTTACGCCGGGCTGGGACTGTCACGGTCTTCCTATCGAGCAGCAGGTCGAAAAGAAGATAGGCAAAGCGAAAAAAGAGCAGCTTCCAAAGACGAAGATACGTGAACTTTGCCGCCGTCATGCCGCGAAATTTGTGGAAGTACAGAAGGAGGGCTTCAAGGCACTGGGGGTGATAGCCGACTGGGAGAAGCCTTACGTAACTATGGATTTCCGCTTCGAGGCCAACATATACAGGACGCTCTGCAGCGTAGCTTCGAAAGGGCTACTTGTAGAGAGGAACAAACCGGTCTACTGGAGCTGGGCCGAACGTACCGCACTCGCGGAGGCCGAAGTGGAGTATGAAGAGAAAGAGGATTTCTCCATTTATGTCGCTTTCGAGCTCTCCGACAAGGCGAAACAGAAACTGGGGCACCCCGAAGCGGCTGCAATAGTGATATGGACCACTACGCCGTGGACGCTGCCCGCTAACGTGGGTATCAGCCTCAACCCAGAAGAGATGTATGTTCTTACAAAAGACGGCTATATCGTTGCAGAAAAGCTGTTCGACGACCTTCAGGAGAGTGGAGTTGTAGAGGGGCCGATAGAGATGCGCATACCCGCAAGAGATCTTGAAGGTGAAAATGCCATCAACCCGCTCAACGGCAGACCTTCGCGCATAGTGCTCGGAGAACATGTTCTGATGGAAAACGGAACAGGGGCCGTACATACAGCGCCCGGGCACGGAGAGGACGACTACAAGGTGGGACTGAAGTATGGGCTCGATGTAGTGATGCCTGTAGATGAAGAGGGTAAATTCGACGAGACCGTAGTGAGGCTGGATCTTCTGCCCAACGCTGAAGAGTTCGTGGGAAAACATATCTTCGATGCGAATGAAGAGATTTTGAAGCTTCTCGGGAATGCTCTTTTGAAGGTAGAGAGATTCACACACTCATACCCGCACTGCTGGCGAAGCCATACGCCTCTTATTTTCCGTGCGACGAAGCAGTGGTTCATCAGCATCGACGGAAAACCGGAGGGTGAGCAGAAGAGTCTTCGTGAAATCGCACTGGGTGAAATTGAAAAAACCGAATTCTACCCGGAGTGGGGTCGCAACCGGCTAAACTCCATGGTTGAAGGGCGCCCGGACTGGTGCATAAGCAGGCAGCGAGACTGGGGTGTTCCGATAGCATTTTTCCGCGACAAAAAGAGCGGAAAAGTGATTCTCGACGAGAAGGTTCTGAACTTCGTCGCGATGATTTTCGAGATGAAGGGATGCGACGCCTGGTACGATATGAGCATCGAAGAGTTGCTCTACCCGGGCAGCGGCTACGATCCGACCGATCTTGAAAAGGTGATGGATATTCTGGATGTCTGGTTCGACAGCGGCTCCACGTGGAATGCAGTACTCAAATCGAGAAACTACGATGCAGGGGAGTTTCCGGCCGACCTCTATCTCGAGGGAAGCGACCAGCATAGAGGGTGGTTTCAGAGCTCCCTGCTTCTTGGGTGTGCGGTAGAGCATAAAGCTCCCTACAAAGCGATTTTGACACACGGTTTCACGGTGGACGAAAAGGGCGAAAAGATGTCCAAGTCCAAAGGAAATGTCGTCGCTCCGGATGAGGTGGCGAAACGGTACGGTAGCGAAATTCTGCGCTTGTGGGTCGCGATGAGCGAGTACAAGAGCGATCTCAAGATAAGTGACTCGATCTTGAAACAGGTGGCTGAAAACTACCGAAAAATCCGCAATACGTTCCGCTTTCTGCTGGCCAATGTGGATGATCTCGATAGCGTGATGGATCTGGATCAGATGGGTGAGCTGGATCGCTGGATAGTCAAAAAGGCGGCGGAGGTTTTCGACTCCATGAGAGAGTCGTTCGACGCTTACGACTACTCGAAAGGTTTTCATACGCTCAACAACTTTCTGACCAACGAACTGAGCGGAATATACCTCGATATCACGAAAGACCGCCTCTACTGCGAGGAGAAAAAGAGTCCGGTAAGAAGAAGCAGCCAGAGTGCGGTGGCGATGATAGCGCGTACACTCATACCGCTTGTAGCCCCCGTGCTTACATATACATGCGACGAGCTGCTCGAATACGCCCCGGCTGTAATCAAGGGTGAAGCGGAAGATATTTTCGATTTTCGTTACGAGCCGATACAAAAGCCCGAAACCGTGCTGGACGAAGAGTATATGATAGCGGCAAGAGAGGCGTTTTTCGAAATAGTCGACCGTCTGAAAAAAGAGGGTATCATAAAGCAGACGCTGGAGCTGGCCATCGCTGCCGAAAGCGAAAAGCTCGACAAACTTTGCAAGAAGGATGCGGAAGACTGGTTTGTCGTGAGCGAGATTTCCGCCGGCGGCGGTTCGGAGGTTCTGGGAGAGTTCGAGATAGAGGGCGACAGATTCAAGATAGTCAGGGCGTCGGGGTATAAATGTCCTCGCTGCTGGCGCTTTGCTGCACCGAAAGAGGATGCTCTTTGCGAACGTTGTGCCAAGGTTTTAAATGTTTGATCTAAGCAAGCCCGTTACCTGGCCGGTCATAGTCGAGACAATAGGAGCGATAGTGTTGGCGATCGCACTGGGGGTAGCCCTTTTGAAGATGAAGAAAAGGAGAGAAGGTTGATAACGCTTAAAGAGGCTTTGAAGCTTCCCAAAGAGGAGATAGCCGCACTGCGCGAAGATATCAGACGCAAAGCGGAAGAGAGGTCGGACCTGAACGCCTATATCGCGCTCGATGAGGCGGGTGAAGGCGTGCCCCTGCTTATAAAAGACAACATACAGGTAAAAGGGTGGAGCATCACCGCAGCGAGTAAAATTCTGCAAGGATATGTGGCGCCATACAACGCTACGGTGATCGAAAAGATTGAAGCGGCCGGGCTTTCTCCGTTCGGGCGAGCCAATATGGATGAGTTCGCTATGGGAAGTTCTACCGAGAGCAGCTTCTACGGAAAAACCCTCAATCCGCACGATCCGGAGCGGGTTCCCGGAGGCTCTTCAGGCGGATCGGCCGCAGCAGTTGGCGCCGGAGTTGCAATCGCAGCTCTTGGCAGCGATACCGGCGGCTCCATCAGGCAGCCGGCGGCATTTTGCGGTATAGTGGGTATGAAACCTACCTACGGGCGTGTAAGCAGATGGGGACTCGGAGCCTACAGTTCGAGCCTGGATCAGATAGGACCGATGACTCAGAATGTGGAAGATGCCGCCATTTTATACGACATAATAAGCGGATATGACAGGCGTGACAGTACGAGTGCGGATGTAGAGTACACTCCTGTCGCTGACAATCTCAATCCCGACAGAAAGCTTACCGTTGCGGTCATAGACAACTACATAAAGGATGCCTCGAAAGAGGTGCAGTCGGCTTACGATACTGCGATAAAAGCTCTTGAAGAAGCGGGCCACAAAATCGTCCATAAAGAGATGATGGGTGCGAAATACGACATAGCCGCCTACTATATAATCGCCACGGCGGAGGCGAGCGCCAACCTGAGCCGATACGATGGGATCAGATACGGAAACCGTGCCGAAGATGTCGACAACCTTAAGGAGCTCTATCTCAAAACCAGAAGTGAAGGGTTCGGTGAAGAGGTGAAACGCAGGATTCTGCTCGGCAGCTTTGTTCTCTCTTCCGGATACTACGATGCCTACTACCTCAAAGCGCAGAAGGTGCGCCACCTGATAAAAGATGAATTCGAAGAGGTGTTCAAAGATGCCGACCTGATACTCTCTCCCGTCGCTCCGACTCCCGCTTTCAAATTCGGAGAGATGGCCGATCCGCTTCAGATGTATCTGAGCGACGCCTATACGATCGGTATAAACCTGGCCGGTCTGCCGGCGATAAGCATACCGGTACAAAAGAGTGCCGAAGGCCTTCCTGTAGGACTTCAGCTTATCGGAAAACATTTTGATGAGCAGACGGTGTTCGACGGGGCACTTAGCCTCGAAAGAGCTGTAGCATATGAAAAATAACGAAGGAGAGACCTTATGAGAATCAGAAAGCGCGCCCTGACGTTCGAAGATGTCCTGCTGGTTCCGAAACACTCGACAGTTCTGCCCAAAGAGGTGGATATATCTACCCAGATTACAAGAAACATCCGCCTAAACATCCCCATAGTCTCCGCGGCGATGGATACTGTAACGGAGTTTCGTGCCGCTATTGCCATGGCGAGACTGGGCGGAATAGGCATCATTCACAAGAATATGGATACCGAAACGCAGGTGAAGCAGATAAAAAAGGTTAAAAAGAGTGAGTCCGGTATTATCATCGATCCGGTCTTCATGCACCCCGGCCAGACTCTGGGCGAGGCCGAAGCGATCATGCATGAGTACAGAATTTCTGGTGTTCCGATAGTCGATGAAAATATGAAGCTTCTGGGGATTCTTACCAACCGCGATATGAGGTTCGAGACCGATATGGGCAAAAAGGTCGAAGAGGTAATGACGAAAATGCCTCTAATTACGGCAAAGAAGGGTATCTCCCTCGACGAAGCTGCGGATATTATGCACAAAAACAAGATCGAGAAGCTCCCGCTCATAGATGAAAAAGGTATATTGCAGGGGCTCGTTACGATCAAGGATATAAAGAAGAGAAAAGAGTACCCCAACGCCTGTAAAGATGAGTTCGGCAGGCTCCGTGTAGGCGCTGCGATAGGAGTGGGGCAGATAGATAGAGCCCGCGCACTTGCGGAAGCGGGAACGGACGTTCTGGTTCTGGACTCTGCACACGGGCACTCACAGGGGATCATCGATACACTGAAAGCGCTAAAAAGCGAACTTGATGTAGATATAGTCGCCGGAAACATTGCCACGAGCGAAGCCGCGGAAGATCTTATAAAAGCGGGAGCGGATGCGATAAAAGTGGGAATAGGACCGGGCTCAATATGTACGACGCGAATCGTTGCCGGTGTCGGGGTTCCCCAGATCAGCGCGATAGACGAGTGTGCGCAGGTGGGGCACAAATATGGTGTACCGGTAATCGCCGACGGCGGTATCAAATACTCCGGAGATGTCGCGAAGGCCCTTGCTGTCGGTGCCAGCTGCATTATGGCCGGTTCGATCCTCGCAGGTACCGAAGAGAGTCCGGGCGAGACAATCATGTACCAGGGCCGACAGTATAAAAGCTATAGAGGAATGGGAAGCATAGGTGCGATGACGAAGGGTAGCACGGACCGCTATTTCCAGGAGGGTACTGCAGCCGATAAACTTGTTCCGGAGGGAATAGAGGGGCGTGTTCCATACAGAGGGCGCATTGCCGATGTGATTCACCAGCTTACAGGCGGCTTGAGGTCGTCGATGGGATATTGTGGAAGTGAAAATATCGAGAAATTCTGGGAGCGGGCCGAGTTTGTGGAGATTACCAGTGCAGGGCTGAAAGAGAGCCATGTTCACGATGTCATGATTACCAAAGAGGCACCCAACTACTACATCTGACGGTTTGAATCAGATGATCGTGAAAGAGAGGGCGGAACCGTTTGAAAATTGATACACGTAAAGAGCTCTTTACGAACGCTCTCTACCTCGAGAGTGGCCGGATTCTTGAACCGTACGAACTGGTCTACGAGACCTATGGAGAGCTCAACGAAGAGAAGAGCAACGCCGTACTCATTACACATGCCCTCAGCGGGAGCCACCATGCGGCCGGTCTTTACGAAGGCGACAGGAAACCCGGCTGGTGGGACGCTTTGATAGGAGATGGTAAGGCGGTCGATACCGAAAAATATTTCGTAATATGTGTAAATGTCATCGGAAGCTGCTACGGTTCGACCGGCCCCATGTCCAGAATCTACCCGGGTGAAGAGCGCTATCGTCTGCGTTTTCCGGTCGTTACGGTCAAGGATATGGTGAAGGCCCAGAGAATCTTGCTTAGCCGCATGGGTATCGACCATCTTCATGCGATAATAGGCGGCTCGATGGGTGGAATGCAGGCGCTAAGGTTTGCCGTGGAGTATCCCGGGCTTGCAAAACATACGATAGTTATGGCGGCAACCCATGCCACACGTCCATGGGCTATAGCTTTCAACAAAGTGGTGCAGGAAGCGATAATAAAAGATCCGAAATTCAAAAACGGCAATTACGACCCGAAGGATTTCGAAGAAGACGGTTTTACCGGCTTGGCGGTAGGACGGATGGCGGGACATATAAGTTATCTGAGCCCGGAGTCGATGGATCGCAAATTCGGCCGCAGCTATGTAGAGACCGACGGACTATTCGAACTCTTCGGAAAGTTCCAGGTCGAGCGCTACCTGGAGTACAACGGTTACGGATTCAGCAAATGGTTCGATCCTCTGAGCTACCTCTATATTACAAAGGCGATAAACATCTTCGATATCTCAAGAGGTTACGATACGCTCGACGAGGCACTGGGAAGAATCAAGACCGATCTTCATCTTATCTCTTTTAGAAGGGATCTTCTCTTTATGCCCGAAGAGATGAAGGAGATAAAGATAGTAATGGATGCCCAGGGGCAGAGCGCATTTGTCAGCTACTACGAAGTGGACAGCGATTACGGCCATGATGCGTTTTTGGTCGAGGTCGACAAATTCTCGGACTATGTAGCCGACGTATTGAAATAGAATTCATCCAAAAGGGGTTTTGTGGCTGAAAAAAAAGAGATGGACTTCGAAGGAAAGATCGAAGCGGCGAAGGGGATAATGGAGAGGCTGATGGATCCGGAGATCCCTCTTGAAGAGAGTGTAAAGCTCTATAAAGAGGGTATGAAGCTTCTCAAGGAGGCCGGCCGGATTCTGGAGGCGGCAAAGCTCGAGGTGGAGACTATAGAGAAGAGCGATATAGATAACGGAGAGGCGGAATGATCCGTATAGCAGCGCTTCAGATGCCGACACAGGGGATGAGCCCAAACGCGCTGGACCACTACTTCAAAGCGGCCAGAGCCAAAGAGGCGGAGATTGTGCTGCTCGGAGAGTATGTGCTGAACCACTTCTTCAAAGAGCTGGAAAAGATGCCGGCCAATATGATAAAAGACCAGAGCGACCATCACCTTGCAATGGTTAAAGAGCTTAGCAGAAAATACGATATTGTCGTGGTCGCTCCGCTTGTGCAGGTAAAGGGCGGCAAATGCTACAAAACAGTCGTGAAGGTGACACCCAAAAGCACGCATACATACCGTCAGCAGCTTCTTATGGATTACGGCCACTGGGATGAGGCCGGGTTTTTCGCCAACGAGAAAAAACCGCTGGAAGATCCGCTCGTTTTTACCCACAAGGGTATGCGTTTCGGAGTTATAGGCGGTTTCGAGCTGCACTTCAACCACTTTTTCGACCGCCTCAATGCAAGAGATGTAGATGTACTGCTTCTGCCTACATCCTCGACATTCGAATCTCACAACAGATGGAGAGAGATTCTCAAGACCCGCTCTTTTTTGCATAACATATATATCCTAAGAGCCAACAGGGTAGGAGACTACGCTGACAAAGAGCTGAAATGGAAGTTTTACGGAGACTCGATGCTGCTCGATCCCTTCGGAGAAGTTGTAAGCGTACTCGAGGACAAAGAGGCTTTGATGGTCGTTTCGGTAGATAGAAAAACGACCCGGGAAGCAAAAAGAGTGTGGGGTTTCGAGAAGCAGCTTAAAAGTAGAGCCGATTAAAATAGATAACTTACAAAAAAACTCACCCTGCTGTGCAATCCGTAAAAGAGGCGCCTTAAAATTCACAAAATCCTCTAACCGCTACGGACCTGCCTGATTTTGGGCTTTGTTCGCAGATCACACATCCTCTTTTGAGAAGAGAGGAAGCTGATATGCTATAATCTCTAGAAAACGGAGCGGAATATGCAGGATTACTTTCACTATTTCAATCGTCAGGTAATGCTCTGGGGAGAGGATGTTCAGGCATCACTGCAAAACAGAAAGATTGTCATTGTAGGTTCCGGCGGGCTCGGCAGTTCTCTTGCCATAGCTCTCGGAGCCAGTGGAATAGGGCATATTGACCTAGTCGATTTCGATGAAGTCTCCGTACACAATATCCATCGCCAGATCGCCTTTAGAGTCGGGGACGAGGGAAGACTCAAGGCCGAAGCGGCGGCCGAACTGGTAGAGAGCCGCTGCCCTTTCGTGAAAGTTACCCCACATACGGTTCGATTTGACGAATTTGCAAAAGTACCCAGAGAGTACGATCTGATACTCGACGCTACAGACAATCTGCCCAGCCGTGCCCAGATAGATCTCTATGCAAAACAGACCGAAACCCCGTGGATATACGGCTCTGTAGAGGCTTTCAACGGTCAGGTCTGCTTCATAGACAGAAGCAGTTTCGATGCTTTTAAGATAATGGACCGCCAGCCTGCCGGTATCGCCGCGCCGATCGTAATGCATATAGCATCTTTGCAGGCGAATCTGGCTCTTAGGTATCTTGCCGGCGAGAGCGTAAAGAAGGATCTGCTCTACTATCTCTATTTCAATGATGAGGGAGAACTGGTTACGCAGAAATTTCAGATGCCTGTTTAAGGCTTCTCTTTTCGGATTTGATACTATCGGAAGGTTTTCCCAGGTAGAAACCCTGGCCCTCTTCTATTCCTATATCTTTTACTATACGTAAAATCTCTTCGCTGTGAATAAATTCGGCCACACTCTCTATCTCCAGTTTTTTCGCAAAATGTGTGATCGACTCCGTTATGGAGTAGGCTATTTTAGAGGAGTCGAGATCTTTTATAAGAGAGCCGTCTATCTTGAGAATATCTATAGGCAGGTCTTGAAAGATGGAGAAGTTTGAAAAACCGCTTCCAAAATCGTCGATTGCGATCTTTACCCCGTATGATTTCAGTTTGAGAAGTCTCTCTCTCATATTCTCGATATTGCTTATATGTTCGTTTTCCAGAAGTTCGATCACAAGCCACTTTGCCAGTTGAATGTTATCTTCTATCTCATCGACTATAATCGTGAAAATCTTATTGTCGAGTATATCCGAAATGTTCAGATTGATGCTGATGGGCAGACGGTGAAGCTTGATCTGGTTGAAAACTATCGTCAATATCCTTTTGGTCAGATCCGTATAAATGTTCGTATAGGCGATAGACTCCAAAAAAAGATATGGCAAAAGAGTCTTTCTATCCTTGTCGATCATTCGTACAAGTGCCTCGTATTTGACTACCTGTTCCGTCTTCAAATCGACGATCGGCTGATAATGGCAGATGACTCTATCCTCTTCAATAGCCTCTTTAACTTCTGATATGGTCTTCTTTTCACTAACAGGTGCTTCCTGGTTCGGATTGTCGAAAATGATTTTGTTTCGCCCTTCGCGCTTGGCGATGTAGAGCATCTCGTCGGCACGTTTTATGGCATCCGGCACACTTTTGAAATGTTCGGGATTTGAAGTTATGCCTATGGAGACGGTAATGTGTATGGGAGTATTTTCATACATGAAAATTCTCTTTTCTATGCTCTCTTTGAGACGTTTTGAAATCTTCTGTGCCGCAAGACACTCTTTTTTCTGTTTGTAAAGAAATATTAAAAACTCTTCTCCTCCGAAACGGATTATGCGGTCTTTTTCCCTAAGCTCGTTCTTTATAGCAGTAGCCACTTCACGAAGTACCAGGTCGCCCGCTTTGTGGCCGAAATTGTCGTTTATTTTCTTGAAATGGTCGATATCGAGCATCATGATCTGGTACCTGGCGGGATTGATCGACTTGAGGAAAGATCTAAGGAAATTACGGTTGTATGTAGAAGTTAGAGGATCTATGATACTCTCTTTTTTCGTTTTTATGCTCAAAACAGTCTGATAAAGAAGAATAAGCAGAAGTATCCCAATGGCGGCGAAAATATAGATAAATATATTTTCCAGCGGTCTTGTGGCCTGGGCGATTGTCGAGGGCAGACGTGTAGAAAAGTCGATTGCTATGACTCCTTCCACGCTGTTGTTCCTTACTACCGGTTTTAGGTATGTTATCCAGAGCCCTTCGAGGTTATTCTGCATAAGTACCTGATCTCTTTTTGTCTCGTAGCAGCGATTCCACTTCTGCTTGTCTACATCGAGCTTCTGATCGAAACTCCCTTTGTCCTCCTTGCTGCCGTCGAGAAGATAGCGGTATTTGCCTTTGTCATCTCTATACAGGACATATACATATTTGAAAGAGGGAGTAACAAGTGCCGAAAGAGTGTGTTCAAGCTCATTCCTGACGGCTGCGTTCTCCTTCAAAACATCGTAGAGTCTTTTGTCGGGAGCGGCATGTTTTTTAAGCTCTTCTTCTATATTTTCGGCAAAATTACCGGCTTGAACTACAAATATCTCCTCAAGATTTTTTATAAGCTTGACGTTTGTCGTCGTTACGCCGTAGTAAAGATATATAACAGATGCGACGATGGATGCTATCAGAAAAAAGTAGATACGGCTTATCGATTTCACATATCGTCCTCAATATACTCTTTTAGAGTGGGAGGAAGGCTTATATTGTGATCTTTTAGATTCTTCTTGATAAAGACCAGGTTGGGGCGCCCTTTTTGCCAGTAGAACCCGCCGACCAGCCTGTTTTTGAAATGCTCGAAAACGAGGTAGCCGTCGGCGAATATGATCTTGTTGTCGGCCGGTACATCGAATGAGTTGTAAAGAATCAGTATATCGGCTCTCTTATGGTCTTTTACAACTTTGACGCGCCTGATCTTTTCAAAGATCGCTCTCTTTTTGGGGTTGTCGAGCCAGACGTGAATTACCGCTTTGTCCGGAAATATGGCATTTAGGATAGTACGGTATATGCTTCTCTCTTTTCCTGCCGGAGACGCACTCAAAAACAGTGCGGATATTAGGATGAGTATTAATTTTTTCAAAACAGATACTCCAGATTCAGCCAGAATTTTCTATCGAAAATCGGCATCGAATACGGCAGTCTGACGTAACTTTGCCTATAACCTGTTCCGAAGATATTTTCGCCTCTAAATCCTATAGATAGATCCTTTGCCGCATGATACTTCACCGAAGCCGTATAATCGTATGTCGGATCTATATTTACACCGTAAAAATCGCAGTTGCTTCTATACCCTATCTGATTGTAAAGATCTATTTTGCCGAAACTGTTGAAAAGCTGTATATGTCCGCCGTATTTGGGGCTCATCGTCAGTCCGGAAGCGTTCTCTCCCATATATAGATCTATCTTCAGGCTGTTTCTTGGGTCAAAGTTGTAACTGTATTTCAGTTCGTATTGGTGGTACCACCCTTTCGGATTGTTGTAGAGCGTACCGTCCGGTTTGGAAAGAACCTTGTTTTTTACGGTAATGAGTGACATTCTGGCATCTACTGTATGTCGGCTCTCTTTATAGCGGATGCCGAGCGATGTCAGTATCGGCTCGGGGAATTTGAGCTCCGGGTTCACTCTATAGGGTGTATCGTCGGGCCCGTAGAGATATAGAAACGGTACGGCATAGTAGGTTTTGGTATAGAAAGCTTTTATTTGAACAGGGCCGTAGTTCTTTATGAGGCCTGCTCGCAAAATGTGCTCTTTTTTCGCCTCTATCCGCTTTTCATATCTGTAGTAGTCACCCTTGAAAGAGCCTATGAAGGTTGTTGTGGGGTTAAAGCTGTAACTCTCCTCCATATATAGAGAGTAAAGATGCAGTGCGTTGCTGAATGAAGTGGATTGGCTGTCGAACGCTCCCTCTGCTTCCAACCCTTTGAACTTATAAAATCCTCCCACAAGAAGTTTTCCGTTTTTGTGGGTGAAACTCTTTTCGGCTATCAAAGAGGCTATTTTGTCGTGAAGCTGAATGGTGTAATCCGTTACATATCCGGTGGCACCGGCTGGTATTCCGCTGTTGTCGGACTCTTTTTCGTAGCTGTCGAGATGGTCGTACCCGGCTCTTATATTCAAGCCGTTATCATACATCTTTTCAAGCTGAATATAGTTGTGGCGGTTTTCTATTTTACCGTCGTTCGGGGTGTAGGCCCTGCCCAGTCCCAGAAAAGTATCTTTGACTTTTCTGTAAGATCCCCCCTCCAGGCGCCATCCCTCTTTGAAGATGTTTGCATAAAAACTCTGGGCATGGTTATCAGCATCTAGTTTGTGATTTAGGTTTTCATAGGTTTTGCGCTTCACATTGTCGGCATTGGCGAAAAAGAAGTAGGAGAGTCCGTCTCTGGTTGTATGTGCATAGTAAAGGTCGGCTTCCGCACTGCCACGTTGATCGGCTGTCAATCTCACTTTTCCTCCCTCTTCTCTTTCGGGCTTTTTCGTATAGAGTTTTATGATGACGCTGCCGGGCTCGTTGCCGAACTCCACCGAAGATGCGCTCTTGTAAACCTCTATATGGTCTATATATTCGACCGGCATATCGCTCCAGAGCATCAGCGCACTTCCGAACGATGTGGAGGTCATATCGTGGTCGTTGACATAAAGACGTATCGCGTAGGAGGGCATTACGGCGAACGTCGGTTTTGTAAACTGGCTTATATTGTTGGAGGTTCTGGTAATGTTGGGTATGGTAAAGAGCTTCAGAACGTCCATAAGTGTGCGAACCTGCATCTTTTCCAGCTCTTCACGAGTATAGATGTCGAGAAAACCGGCCGATTCGCTTTTGGTTATCTTCGATAGCTCTGATTCGCTTTTGAAAGCCCGCAGCAGATCGTCCATACTCTCGGACGAAAAGGCGAGAGTCGCACTGCAAAGAAGAGCAATAAACGAAATCCGTTTTTTTGTCATCTACTGTTTCCATCATAAAAAATATATTGAGAATATCGGCAGAAGAGAAATTTTATAAAGTGTATATATTTATAGTACCGATAAGATACAAAAATAACTTACGGCAAACGGATTATGGAGTGCAATATAAGGGCAGGAGCATGGAAGCTCCTAGACCATTATCCCCTTTATAACATAGAAGATTATCGCTGAAATGAGTGCGGCGGCGGGTACGGTTATGACCCATGCAGCTACGATCTTCTTCAAAGCGTTTCGCTGGACATATTTGGTTTTGTAGACAGATTTTAGGGCTTTGTTCTCTTTTTTTACCAGCTTTTCATGATCGGATATGAGCTCGAAAAGGTGGACGATGCGCTCGTAATCCTGCTGTGTTTTGGTCTCTTTCGATTCAAGGCTTTCGAGTTCGCTTTTGTAGGCATCCAGCCTCTTTTTCAACTCTTCGAGCTTCTCTTTCTCCTCTTTGATGCGGTACTCCAGTCTCTGTGTTCTGTCGAGCCACTCTCTTAAAAATCCGACACCGAAAACCCCTCCGAGCGCTATGTGCGTTGAGCTTACCGGCAGGCCCAGCTGAGATGCTATGATTACCGTAATGGCGGCGGCAAGTGCAATACAGAAGGCTCTTATCTGGTCTAGTTCTGTAATTTCACTGCCGACAGTCTTTATGAGCTTGGGACCGTAAAGAGCCAGCCCCAATGAGATTCCGACCGCTCCTATGACCATTACCCAAAGAGGAATGGCGGCTTTCGTAGAGATCGTCTGGTGTGCAAGTGCGTCATAGATTCCGGCAAGAGGCCCTACGGCATTTGCCACGTCGTTGGCACCGTGAGCAAAGCTAAGCAGTGCGGCGGCGAATATGAGCGGGATGGTAAAGAGGCTGTTGACGCTGGTACGTTCGTCGCTAAGGGTGTGTGAGTATCTCTCTATTGTCTTTTTTACTAAAAAAAAGATGATTACAGCGGCAACCAGGCCGATTCCGGCTGCTGTCGGGAAACCGAGTTTTACCACCTTTTTCATACCTTTCAGGATCAGGTATGTAACGAATGCCCACCCCATAACGGCAACGTAGAGGGGGACAAACTTCATCGCCGCCTCTTTGGTGTTCTTTTTGAAAAGAATACTCTTTTTTATCGCGAAAAGAAATCCCGCGGCTATAAGACCGCCGAGTATCGGGGAGATGACCCAGCTTGCGGCTATTTTGCCCATAGTTCCCCATGCGACGATCCCAAATGTCCCCGCAGCCGCTATGCCGCCGCCCATTACGCCCCCTACGATGGAGTGGGTGGTCGAAACAGGGGCCTTGAGCCATGTTGCCAGGTTGAGCCACAAAGCGGCGGCAAGAAGCGCGGCGGTCATGGCCCATACAAAATATAGCGGGTCCGCGAAAGCCGCGGGGTCTATTATCCCTTTCTTGATCGTTCCGGTCACATCCCCGCCGGCTATCAGGGCTCCGGCAGATTCGAAAACAGCGGCGATTATGATGGCACCTATCATTGTAAGGGCTTTCGAACCGACGGCGGGGCCGACATTGTTGGCTACATCGTTTGCGCCGATATTCATGGCCATATATGCGCCGAACACCGCCGCTATCGCAAGAAAGGGATTGCCCGGGATTTTATTGTATGTGGCAATGAGCACTATTGCCATAAAAAGAAGGGAAATTCCCAGATACAGAAAGTCGGAACGGCTCTTTTTTACCGCCTTTTTCTGAATCTTTTCGAATGTGTTGATCTGCATTCTTTCCACCTGTATGAAATTTATAACAGATATTAGCAAAGCATTGATTAAAGTAGCCAAAGAGATGCGGCTATTTTGTCTGTAATCGGGTCGCAACCGTTCAGTGTCTATGCTGAAACAAATCTGTCCGATACTTTCGACGGGAACGGGGAAAGCCTGTTCAAGAACCGTTGCTTGAGTGCATCTTTGCAAAAGAGCCGAAATTCCAAAAAAAGAGAGACATATAGGAGGGATTGCAAGATGAAAAAGAGGTGGAAAATGGCTTTTAAAGCCATAACTATCAAAAAGAGAGACTACCGCGAAAAAGCGGCCGTATACCGCCTGAGAAAGTCGCCCGAGTTCAACTACCTGGTACAGCCGTATGGCTGAAAAACCAAAATTCAGGCCCCGACGGCCAGAGCATACAAAACCATGCCCTCAGCTTCCAAAAATCTGTTAACATCATCATCATAATAGGCCCCTATACCGCTGCATCCAAGACCAAGATATTCGGAAACAAGATAGGCCCTGTGGCCGATCACCCCCGCCTTCTGGTAAAGCGCCCTGTAGTTACAGCCGTTTGATAGCAGAAAAATTGTAACTGCACTGTCGCTTCCAAGCCGCTGTTCCAGGCAGAGATAACCGGCTCTTTCGCTGAAATCCCCGACTTTTACAAACCCGCCTTCATGTCGGATTCCGCTTTGCATCTCCTCTACCCGGTTGATGACGGCGTAGATCTGCACCGGTTCGTCGCAGTCGCTCGGAACGGGTTGCGTCAGATGGTTCATGATGGTCTCGAACTGCGCCGCACTTACGGCTTTTTTGGAAAACTCTCTTATCGAGCGCCTCTTGAGTATAGCCTCTTCCCATCTTCTTTTATCGAAAGTGAATTTCGGATAGCCGGGCTCCTTTTCGCACCCTTTAAGCTTCATGGAGTCGCGGTATGCCGCCTCTATAAGAGATACGGGCTCGAAGACTCCGGTAGCATCGGCGTTTATAATGGCAGTATCGGGAACTTTTACGATCATCTCCTTTTCCGGGACGGCGCAGATTGCGGCGGAGAGAAAAAACTCCTCCCTGCCGAAGCCGAAAAAGTTGTTGAGTCTCTCGAGCTCTATGTCGTACACTATGCGGTAGGCGTGGTTGTAGAGCCGGCTCGCCGCCTCTATGGAGCCCAGTATATGCCCTGCATCGAGCAGGCAGTAGCGAAACGCCCTGTTTTTATATTTCCACGCCGAGCGGTAGTATGGCGAGCTTACGAGAAAAAGCAGACCTCTCATCCTCCAAGGGATTCCGAGCAGCGGTTCTATGCCCTCGTCATCTCTCAAAGGGTGCAAAAGTACGGCCGAAGATGAGCCGACTTCGAAGTGGTAGATGCCGTCTTCAAACCCTTCTACACCCGAAGCCTGAAAATATAGCTCATTCGGGTACAAAGCCCCGGCGCTGGGGTTCGTTCTAAGGTAGTACTCGACTCCGGGGTAGCTCTTTTTTGCCGTTATGCCGCCTATATGGTAGATGAAGTTGTGGGCCGGCACGCTTTTTAAAAGCGGGGAACGGGGCATCGATTCGGGGTAGAACTTCATGGAAGCGGGTCGGTTGTCCCAGTTAAGCCGGTTCGGGCTGCGCCTTACCGAAAGCCACGAGTGTTTGGTGGCCTCATGGTACTCTCTGCCGGTGCACTCTTCGTCTGTTTTGAACATTCTCTCTCCTTAACGCGATTGTAGCGCAAAACTGTTTGATGAGGGTTTCGGTCGGAAAGTGCATCTAAAGTGAAAGTGGGAGCTAAGAGTTTAACCGGTTTTCTGTGCTTCAGGTAGCATTATAAAAGAGAAGTTTTAGGTAGAATATACGCAAAAAAGGGGTTGCAGATGCAAAAAGAGTTGATGAAAACCAAAAAGGCCATAGAGGAGCTTTTGGATCTTCTTGGAGAGAGCGAAGGGAGGATAGGTGATATCGATAGTCTGATCCACAAGCTTCACGATAAGGTTTCCAAAATTGAAGATCAGGTTGTGCAGACAGTTTCGAAGATGCGGAAACTGGAGCGAAAGATACACAAAAGAGTCAACAAAATAGCCAGAGTCAAAAAGGAGATTATAAAGGCTGACAGCGGTAGAAAACTGAAAGCTCTCGATCGAGACTATAGAAGGCTTGTGAAGGAGCTTGGGGCTCTTGAGAACGAGTACAAAGAGTTGAAAAAGCGTTATGAGAAGCTGGTTGCGAAAGAGGAGAAGATTCTCGAAAAGCAGATGCTTTTGGAAGAGGAGGAGGCCTCTTTGCGGAGTGTGCGAAAAGACTCCATGATGCGACTCTTTTCCCGTATGCAGAAGCTGGGATCGAAGATGGCCGCTTACGGCGGCTGAGCGGTTTGAAAGTTCGAATCAGCCGAATTTGCCTGTAATATACTGCTCGGTCATCTCCTCTTTGGGGGTTATGAAGAGCTCTTCCGTGACTCCCATCTCTATCAGGTCGCCCAGATACATGAAGGCGGTGTAGTCGCTGACGCGGGCGGCCTGCTGCATGTTGTGCGTCACTATGATGATGGTGACTCTCTCTTTGAGTTTTATAATCAGCTCCTCTATGGCCTGGGTACTGATAGGGTCGAGTGCCGATGTCGGCTCGTCGAAGAGCAGGACTTCCGGTTCGACCGCTACGGCCCTTGCTATGCAGAGTCTCTGCTGCTGGCCGCCCGAAAGTGCCGTGCCGCTCTCTTTGAGCCTGTCGCCGACCTCTTTCCACAGTGCGGCGTCTTTTAGCGCCTGCTCCACGCGGCCGTCGAGTTCACTTCGGCTCTTTATCCCCTGAAGGCGCAGCCCGTAGGCCACATTGTCGTAGATGCTCATTGGAAAGGGTGTCGGTTTTTGAAATATCATACCGATACGTGTGCGCAGTTTTATGAGATCCTCTTTTTTGGTAAGGATGTTGCGCCCTTCAAAGACAATTTCACCCTTGTAGCGGTTGCCGGGGTAGAGGTCGTGCATGCGGTTGAAGCATCTAAGAAGAGTGGTCTTACCGCATCCGCTTGGGCCGATGAGGGCCGTGACGGCTCCTTCCCCTATGGGCATGTTTATATTTTTAAGATTCGGCCTATCTACACCGGCGTAGTAGAAACTGAAATCTTTTACCTCTATTATATGATTCTGTGTCACTTCACATATAGTCGCCATAGACGGTTTCCTTTTTTAAAATATCTATCTTGTCGGCTCGGAGCCGATTAGGCCGGAAAATCTCCGGCTTGAGATTTGAGGCTGCTCTACTTTTTCTGCCGCACAATTATGCGCCCCGCGATATTTGCGCCCAATACGAAGAGTGCCAGAATCAGTGCAGCGGCCCACCCCTGATCTATCCAGTCCTCATAAGGGCTTGTGGCATAGTTGAACATCGTCACTGTCAGCGATGCGATAGGCTGGTCGAGATCTGTAGAGAAGAAGTTGTTGCTAAACGATGTAAACAGAAGCGGAGCCGTCTCGCCTGCGATTCTTGCGACCGAAAGAAGGACTCCGGTCAAAATGCCCACTTTCGCTCCGCGGAAAACCACCTGTAAAATCACCTTGTATTTCGGTGCGCCCAGAGCTGCCGCCGCTTCGCGCAGGCTTCCAGGCACAAGCTGCAGCATATCATCGGTCGTGCGCAGAACTATAGGC
>WFYC01000062.1 GCA_015490295.1 Hydrogenimonas sp.
ATCTCATGGACTCTTTCATCATCCTGACCCACCCGCCCGGAAGATCCCTCTCGTTAAGCGTATAGTAAAGTGGTACTATCTTCTGCTCGATCGTATCGTAGAGCGCGGCGGCATCGGCGGCATCGTCCGATGATTCACCGCCGAACGCCCAGCCGTTGCGCCCGTTGTAACCTTCGGGCCACCATCCGTCGAGACTCGAGCAGTGGATAGTACCGTTTATAGCCGCTTTCATTCCGCTCGTCCCGCACGCCTCCATCGGAATAAGAGGGTTGTTGAGCCAGACATCGCACCCTCTAACGAGATATTTGGCGACACTCTCGCCGTAATCTTCCACAAACGCTATTCGCCCCCTGAAGCGGGGATCCTGTGCCGTTTTGAAGATGTGCTGAAGTATCTTTTTCCCCGGGTTGTCGGAGGGGTGCGCCTTTCCCGAAAATACGATCTGCACCGGGCGTGCGAAGTTGTTGATTATCTTCTCGAGGCGGTCGAGATCGTGCAGTATCAAATCGGGCCTTTTGTACGATGTCATACGGCGCGCGAACCCTATGGTTAAAACATCGGGGTCGAGCATAACACCCTCCGCCATCGCCACGAGCGGGTCTATCCCCTCGTCGGCCCATTTACGCCGTACCCTCTCTCTTATGAAGTTGACCATGCGCACCTTGTAGATATAGTGCAGATCCCATATCTTTTTGTCGTCTATCTCCTCTATGCGGCTCCATACATCCTCGTTGTCCTGCATATGCAGCCAGTTCTCTCCCAGTTTGCGGTCGAGCTCCTCGAAGAGTTCGTCGCCGGTCCAGGTCGGTATATGTACACCGTTTGTTACGTAATCTATCGGAACCTCTTTTTCGTTTTCGTGGTCGAATACACTCTTCCAGATAGTGCGTGTAACGTCTCGATGCTTTTTGCTGACGGCGTTACGGTAGCTGCACATCCTGAGCCCGAGTACCGTCATATTAAACCCAGCTTTGGGAGCATCCGGGTTTATGCCGAAGCCCATGAAACGCTCTTTGTCCATCCCCAGGCGCTTCCAGTACTCTTCGAAGTAGTGGCTCATCATATCGAAACCGTATACGTCCGTACCCGCCTGAAGGGGAGTGTGGGTCGTGAAAACGGAACTCTTCCTGACCTCCTCTATCGCATCGTCGAGCGCCATCCCCTCATCCTCTATAAACGAACGCACGCGCTCGAAAAGCGCAAAAGCGGGATGCCCCTCGTTCAGGTGGAGAATGGAGTACTCGATGCCCAGCTCTTCGAGAACACGGTAGCCGCCTATCCCGAGAACTATCTCCTGACGCAGGCGCTGGTTCATATCGGGTGTGTAGAGCCTCGAAGATATCTCCCTGTCCCACGGGTCGTTCTTCTTTATATCCGTATCGAGCAGGTAGAGGGTGACCCTGCCGACGTTTATCTTCCAGACCGCCGCATAGACGGGAGGGTCTATGAATGGAACCTGTATCGTAAAGTGCTCACCGTTGTCGTCGAGCACCCTCTCTATCGGCGCCGTATCGCGGTTTATCGTCTCGTTGGTTCCGTTCTGCCAGCCGTCGCTTCCTATTATCTGGCGGATATACCCCTGCGGGTACATAAACCCGATTCCCACCATAGGCAGACCCATGTCGCTCGACTCTTTCAGAATGTCACCGGCCAGAAAACCGAGCCCGCCGGAGTAGATTGGAACGGAGTGGTGAAGGCCGTATTCGGCACAGAAGTAGGCTATGGGCAGAGGCTCCTCTTCGCTGTAGACCGTCTTGTCGTGCATATACTCTTTAAAGAGCGCGTTGACGTAACGGTATTCACGCATGAAATTCTCGTTGTCGCAGGCTCTCTGCAGCTCTTTCGGCGAAAGTTTTTTGAGCATCTCTATCGGGTTGTGTCCGCTCTCTTTCCATAGATACGGGTTAAGCTGCCTGAAGATATTTTTGCCTTTTGGGTTCCACGTCCACCATAGGTTCAGGGCGATTTCGCCAAGACCGCTCAGCTCATCCGGAAGTTCCGGTATCGCGATATTCGCGGAGGGATCGGAGTTCATGGTATCCCCTTTCAAGGACGTTTCCAGTAGTAGAGTGCGTTCGATCCGAGCTCATCCTCGATCTCCAGCAGCCTGTTGTACTTTGCGAGCCTTTCACTTCGGCTTGCAGAACCGCTTTTGAGATGGCCGCTCCCCATCGCGACGGCGAAATCTGCCAGAAAGGTGTCGGCCGTCTCACCCGACCTGTGCGACAGAAATGCGCGCCACCCGTTCTCCAGACATAGCCTTACCGCATCGACCGTTTCGGTTACTGTTCCTATCTGGTTCAGTTTTATAAGCGAAGCGTTGGCCGTACCCTCTTTTATGCCGCGGGTTATGAAACGGCTGTTTGTTACGAATATGTCGTCACCGACGACTTCTATCTTTTCGCCGAGTCTGCGCGTAAATTGCGCAAACCCCTCCCAATCCTCTTCCGCAAGCGGATCTTCCCAGAGGATTATAGGATACTTCCGCACCCACTCTTCTGCAAGCTCGATCAGATCGTCACTGCTCATCTCGCCCGCACCCGACCACTTGAGATCGTAACGCCCCTTTTTGTCGGTACAAAACGACGTAGCGGCACTGTCTATGGCGATCGATATATCTACACCGGGCTCGTAACCGCTCTTCTCTATCGCCTCGATTATAAGCTCCACAGCCTCTTCGTTGCTTTTGAGGTTCGGGGCGAAACCCCCTTCGTCACCGACAGAGGTTGCGTACCCTTTGGATTCGAGTATCTTTTTGAGTCTATGGAACGTCTCCGCGACATAGCGCAGCCCCTCTTTGAAAGACGGCGCTCCGTGAGGTACGGCCATAAACTCCTGAAAATCGACACTGTTGTCGGCGTGCTCACCGCCGTTTAGAATGTTCATGCACGGAACCGGTATTCGTCTCGCCTCCGTTCCGCCGATGTAGCGGTAGAGCTCGCTCCCCTCGCTCTCGGCGGCAGCTTTCGCCACTGCCATAGAGACTCCCAAAACGGCGTTGGCGCCGAGCCTGCTCTTGTTGTCTGTTCCATCGAGCTCTATCATGAGCCGGTCTATCATCGCCTGTTCGGACGCATCCAGCCCCGTAAGTTCGGGAGCTATTATGCTGTTTACATTCGCGCACGCTTTGCGCACCCCTTTGCCGCCGTATCGCTCCTCGCCGTCGCGCAGCTCTACCGCTTCATTTTCACCGGTACTAGCACCGGAAGGGACAGACGCACTTACTTTCGTACCGTCTTCGAGGGTGACGAACACGCGAACAGTGGGATTCCCGCGGGAATCGAGTATCTCTATCGCACGGACGCTCTTTATCGTACCGCTCATACCGCTACTCCTTTGGCGATCTTCAACGCCTCGTCGACGGTGGCGTTTTTGACGGTAACCGCATAGATAGCGTTCGCCATGCGTATCGCCTCTTCGAGCGGCCTTTGGTGAATATTGCGGCCTGTCCCGTTTCCGCGGCTTCCGCCGATGTGTATCTGCTCGTGAAGCTGAGCCAGAAACTGCGCCTCGTCAACTTTGTCGCCCCCTTCGCAAAGAACGCCGGTACGACCAGCCGCCCGAGTCGCCTCTTTCAGGAGTGCCGGGTCGAAACCGCCGTTTACATAGGGTACTTTCAGCTTGACAAAATCGGCCCCGAGGCATGCACCGACACCCGCGGCGCCGGCGATCAGATGTGCATCGTGCTCATCTTTTACGTATGGACCCTTCGGATATATCCAGAGTACCGCCAGCATGCCGTTTTCATGCGCTTTATGCACTATTTGAGCGGCTTCTTGCAGCATCGAATGTTCGTGCTCTCCTCCCAGATATACCGTATAGCCGACCCCGCGGATATCCAGACCGCTGCTCTTTTTGAAGCGGACTATATCGTCCACTTCCAGCCACTGCTGCGAATAGGGGTCTTTGTCGGTGTAGGGCACAAGATTGGTCTTGGAATTGAGCTTCACCAGATAGGGAATATTTCTGTAGTCCCTCGCGTATCTGCATATAAGCCCGAACTGCGTAGCGAAAACCCCTATATCGGCCCTTGAAGCGACCTGAAACATATGTTCGGGGTCACTGTCTTCGGGCGGTATGCCGGAGCCGAAGAAGTCGTTGTTCAGATGTTCTACCTTCTGATCACCGGCAAAGAGCATCAGCCGACCGCTCCCGCCCGTACTTCTATCGAAGATTTCGAGAAAATCTCCCTCCCTCTCTTCCGGCACGTCGGCCGGCAGGTATCTTTCCGCCATTTTAGATCCTTCCCAGCTCTTTTTCAAGCTCTACGATATCACGCATTGTCTTCAGTACGCTGTCGGGGTTGAGACTGATCGAATCTATACCCAGCTTTACAAGAAACTCGGCCACTTCCGGGTAGTCTGAGGGAGCCTGACCGCAAATACCGCTGTGTCGTCCGTTTCGTTTCGCGCCTCCGACCGCCAGCTCTATCATCTTCATCACGCCCGGATCACGCTCGTCGTAATCGAACGCGACTATCTCGCTGTCACGGTCGACTCCGAGTGTAAGCTGCGTGAGGTCGTTGCTTCCTATGCTGAAACCGTCAAAAATCTCGCTGAAAGCGTCTATCTGGATCACATTGTTGGGAATTTCGCACATTACATAGATCTTCAAGCCCCCTTCGCCTCTTTTAAGCCCGCACTTTGCCATCGTCTCGAGAACTTTTCTACCCTCCTCGACCCGTCGACAGAAGGGGATCATCAAGATGACGTTTTCAAAGCCCATCTCCTCACGCACCCTCTTCATTGCCGCACACTCGAGGGCGAATCCCTCTTCGTATGCGGGATGAATATAGCGTGCCGCGCCGCGAAAGCCTATCATCGGGTTATCCTCTTCCGGCTCGAAAAACTTACCGCCCAGAAGCGTTGCGTATTCGTTGCTCTTGAAGTCGCTCATGCGAACGACGCAAGGGTTCGGGTAGACCGATGCGGCTATCGTCGCCACCCCTTCGGAGAGCGTTTTTACGAAAAACTCTTCCGGGCTCTCAAATGCTTCGGATAGCTTCTCGAGAGCCTTTCTGGTCTCTTCGTCAACCTTCTCCATATGCTTCAGGGCCATAGGGTGCGCTTTGATATACTCGTTTATGATGAACTCCATTCTCGCAAGCCCTATACCGTCCACCGGGAGTCCGGCCAGCGAAAAGGCGATATCGGGGTTCCCGAGATTCATCATGATTTCGGTTTTGGGCTTTTTCATCTTCGAGAGGTCGGTCTCTACGATCTCGTATTTGAGCAGCCCTTCGTAGACGTTGCCCGTCTCTCCTTCAGCGCAGCTTACGGTTACCTCCATTCCGTCTTTTAGAACTTCGGTCGCATTGTCCGTTCCCACAACCGCCGGAATGCCCAGCTCACGGCTGACGATGGCCGCATGGCATGTACGCCCTCCGCGGTCTGTGACTACCGCGGCCGCCGTCTTCATGACCGGTTCCCAGTCCGGCGTCGTCGTCTCGGAAACGAGCACCTCTCCGGGCTTGAAGCTGCTCAGTTCGCTTATATCTTTTATGACCCTGACCTTGCCCTGCCCTATCTTCGTACCGACCGCGCGGCCGCTTACGAGCAGCCGCCCCTTCTCTTTGAGATGGTACATCTTCAGAACCGTTCCTTTTTTCTGTGACTCTACCGTCTCGGGTCTAGCCTGGACCATATAGAGGTGGCCGTCCACACCGTCTTTGGCCCACTCCATATCCATCGGTTTGCGATATCCGGCCTTTTTGGAGTAGTGGTTCTCCACCTTTATGGCGTAGTCAGCAAGCACCATAACGTCATCGTCGTCTATGCAGAATCGGCTGCGCTCCTTTTCGTCCGTTTCGATATTTTTCGTATACTCTACGGCTATGTTTCCGGTGTTCAGCTCCGAGGCAAAAACCATCTTGAGCTGTTTTTTACCGAGCCGGCGTTTCAAAACGGCTCTGTAGCCCTTTTCGAAAGTGGGCTTGTGTACGTAGAAGCTGTCGGGGTCTATCGTTCCCTGCACGATGTTCTCTCCCAGCCCGTACCCGGCATTTATGAATACCACATCTTTGAATCCGGTTTCGGTATCGAGGCTGAACATTACGCCGCTTGCGCCCAAATCCGAGCGGACCATCTTCATAACGACAACGGAGAGGTATACCTTCGACCAGTCGAATCCGTGATCGTATTTATAGTGGATGGAACGGTCTGTAAAATTTGAAGCGAGGCAGCGCCTGTAGGCATCCAGCAGCGCCTCTTCACCGGATATGTTTAGATAGGTGTCGTTCTGCCCGGCGAACGAAGCCTCCGGTGAGTCTTCGGCGGTAGCGGAGGAGCGTACGGCCAGAGAGACATCTTCGCCGTACTCCTTTTTGAGCTCTTCATACCCCTTCAAGATCTCCTCTTTCAACTCATCGGGAATCTTGCACTCGATAATCAGCTTCCTGCATGCGGCTCCGCGCTCCTGAAGCTGCTTTACATCATCGGGATTTAGATCGTCGAGCAGTTCGTGCAGCTTCTGCCATGCACCGTTGTACTCGAGAACATATCTGTATGCGTCGGCCGTTACCGCAAAACCGTTCGGAACACGGACCCCCTCCTGCGTAAGGGTTCGGTACATCTCCCCCAAAGAGGCGTTTTTGCCTCCGACTTCGGCGACATCCTCTATGCCGATCTCTTTGAACCATTTAACGAACTTCCCCATCATCGACTCCTTTCTGAAACGTCTCTAAAACAATTCTACACCAAAAATCGTTTACCGGCCGTTTACTTTTGAAAAAAGTCTAAATAAAAATCAGAGCCCGTACCTCTCTTTCAACGCTTCGAGCTCTTTTACCAGGAGCTTTCCGCGCCTGCTCAAGATCAGCTCCTCCTCTTTCATTTTTCCAAGCTGGGTAGTGACGACCGATCTTACGGAGCCTATCATCTCGGCTATAGTTTCGTGCGAAAGCCTGTTTATCAGCTCTACAGGGAAATGGTTGTTTTCGTTCTTTTGCCTACTCGTATGTTTCAGGATCAGTTTCGCGAGCCTTGTCGCGGTATCGTCGAAAACGAGCTGTTCGCCAAAGGCTTCGAGCTCTCGCATCATCGACCCCAGATAGGGAAGCATCCGGGCATTGAACTCCGGAAACCTCTTCAACCACTCTCTCGCCTCGGACATCTTCACGCGCAGGATTACGCTGTTTTGCAGCGCTGTTGCGAACATTGTGTGCTTCTTGCCGTCGAGAAGCGGAAAAACATCGAAAATATCTCCCGGCCCAAGCACAAAAAGCGTGATACTCCTTCCGTTGGACGGATCGACCTGCGAAAGCTTCACTTCACCTTTTATGATTATGTTCAGAAACTCTTCACCCTCGTCGTTCTCAATGGTTTCCGACCTTTTATAGACCTCATACCTTCCGCTTTTCAACACCGTATCGAGCTCATCATCCGTCAATCCGCCGAAAAGAGCACTCGACTTTAGAACCCTCCTGCTCTCTTCGTAAAAAGGGGACTCCTCTTCCATCTCTATCTCCTTGTATATTTGCATGTTTATACCAATCCCAAATGAAAACGAAACACCCGGTCCTAATCCTCGCTCCAGCAGGTCTCGCTGCGGTGACGACCGAATGCTTCGTTCTCTTTTTATTTGGGTTTGGTATTATACGTCGGAGGAGATCAGCACTCTCATCTCCTCTTCATACAAGGATATCATAATATCGATATGTGCGAGACTTCTGGCACCGGAAACGAGAATCTCCGTAAGCTCCCCGCAGGGATGATCCATATGGAAGCGTTCGATTCCTTCAAGTATCAAAGCCAGGTTCTTCCTGCTTCTTCTGGCTCTTCTTATCGTCAACTCATATGCATCTACTGCACTTTTGCAGTATGCTCCACTCTGTTTTTCGAAATCTTTTGGTAAATAGATATGTGCCAGAGCCTCTTTTCTCCCCTTTTTCATGCTGTACCTAATCTTTGACTCCATCTCGTCCAACATAATGAAAGAGGCTCTGACAATCACTTTTGCGATACTGCCTTCCTCCTCTTTACATAGGTTTTCCAGCAGGTTTTGCAAGATGAAAAAGACCGGGTTCTCTTTCAGTCCGGCAGAAAAAAGACTCTTCTCAAACCATGCTGCAGATTCGTTGAAACTTTGATCGGCAACCACGGTACGACACTTGCAGCCATCTACAACCGCTTCCCTCTTCCGTACAAAGGGTCTCGAATGAACCTTTCCACACCCAATCATGAGAGAGCGGAAACCGTATTCGGTTTTTTCTTTACAGTTCTCGACTTGGAACATTTCATCTCCCTTTTGCTATGGGGTCCGGCTCTGCTGCAACTCTTTTTGGAGATTCCGGATAAATCCGCCTTTTTCACTCTCACTGTACCGTTGTCGAAAAACACATACTCGACCTTTTGCATTGCGCCTCCTTCGGTGCTCACATTCAGATAGAATTAGCGAGTCGGCTTTTTCGCACAGTAGCCGTAAAAAAGCCTCATAAAGCCCAAGCGGGCACCTTTTTTGGCAACTGTATATATTTTAACACAATTTAATTTTTAATGAATGTCAGTCAGCTGACGATTAAGGAATATTTTCAAAATTACTCTTCAAAAATGAATTTATATTACAGAGTTTATTGGTAAATGATAGTGAACTCGCGCAGGACAGCATCAAGGAGACCGGATGGCCGAAGCCTCGATCTTTCTACATGACCATGAACTTGACAAAGAGAAAACATCGCTTATTCACAGCAAGAGAGATAACAGGCCGCCCTGTTACAAGCAAAATATTCAAAAGGCACAAAAACGTTTTCGAACCCAAACTCTGGTTTTTGTAATGGCGGAAGATGAAGATTTTCGTGAGTGGCCCAAACATATTCAGCAAATACAGTACCGTCAAAAGGGTGCTTATATGGCTGACGGCGATACTCGGGGGTTACATAGTCTCCGCGATCATCGCAGAACCGCCTTGATTACGAATGAAATCACTGCATCAAAACTTTCAGCCTATTAGCTGGTACGGTAATGAAAACAGTTTCATTCCGCAGATAGAGATGCATAGTGCCTGGATAATAGCTGCCCTGGGTATGCTGGGAACGACTATATCTCCCTATCTTATCTTCTGGCAGGCTTCCGAAGAGCGGGAGGAGAAAAAGAGCGTCGTTCAGGCGGATGAAGTTGACTTCGACACAATTGAGGGAGTGGTCTGGTCAAATCTGCTTGCATATGCCATGATCGTCACGGGCGCAGTTTTGCTATACGGAACGAAAAATGACATTCAGAAAGTAAACACTTTTGCACTGGCGCTGAAGCCCGTAGCCGGCAAGTACGTTTTCGCCCTCTTCTTATTCGGTATAGTGATTTTGGGCATTATGGCGTTTCCGGTACTGGCAGGTTCGACCGCATCAACCGTTACATACACATGGCTGGCGGGAGGGTATGGACAACGTCGTAAGTTCACCGCCAGACGATTCGAAAATATCTTTTCTCTCTTCGCTTTTTTGGTCACAGTTGCTTTGACAGGTATTATGGTTTGGCAATGGCCTACCTGAAAAGCTCCCTACTCTTCTTTTCCGTTCTACTTGATACTGTTTCTCGTAAAAATCGGCATAAAGCCGTCGAGCAGCAGAGATTTTTATCGCTGAGTCCGAGATTTAAAGTCGACTATTCTCCACTCTTTTTCAGATAGCTGCCGAGGGTTATAAGAACAATACCGTCTATTAAAAGGCTTATACCGACAAACAGACCCACAAGGTAGAGCGAACTGAACGGCCAGCCGATCAGAAAAATAACCGCCAGAAGCAGGGAGAATATCCCGTTTAGCAGCCAGAGCCACCACCCTTTTGCAGGCTTCATCGTAAATGCGAGCGCCATATTGCCGAACGAGTCGAAAAGGAAATATATAGCCAGAAGCATCCCCACCGCGGCTATTCCGGGCATAGGTTTGAAAATCAGCAGTATGGCTGTCGCAACGAGAATGAAGCTTTTTAGCCAGCCAAGCCAGTCGCTTCTGTCGCTCATCCATGTGAAGTAACCGGTCATGAGTCCGCCAAGCAGCATCATCCACGCTACGAAAAAGAGTGTTGCAAGCGACATAATCCCCGGAAAAAGAACTCCTCCGATTCCAAGAAGCATCAAGACTACTCCGGCAATCTTGAAATTTTTTGAGACTCTCTTTTTCGTCTCTTCATCCATATCGAGCCATATTTTCCACATTTTGGACCCCTTTCTCTCTCTTTTATTTCATTTTATGTTACGCGGATTCCGGGCAAAGCCCGTAATCCGGCAGGGCCTGTGCGGCCCTACAACCCCCTAAAGCTTCGAAATCAAAGATTTCGAGACGACGTTTAGCATGCAAAACGTAAGGATGTTACGCGAACTCCGGGCAAAGCCTATAATTGCCAAGCCTTGGACGACGCTACACCTTTTGTGCAACATCGGTTACTTCACTATATTACTCCCTCTCTTTTCAAAAAACCGCTACAAAAGTAGCACTCTCTCGCCTCATGTTACAGAAGCTCTTCGGCCACCTCGTCCAGATGGTCCCGATGTCCGCGTCTGACATGATAATACCCGATAACCACACCGAGCACGACTGAAACGGCGGCAAACCACAGAAAGTTGAACTCCATCATCACATAATAATCTATCATACCGAAAAACCTCTCACAAAACATTGTAGACGGGAAGAGATGAGGTTTAAAAAGAGCCTGAGCTGAAGCCGACGCTAATTTGACCATACTCATACCCGATTAAAAAGGGTATCTCCAACCCGGTACCGCTGCTTTTAATCTCTTCCGCTGCTCTCTCCTTTCATAAACAGTGGCATCTTTCTCTCTTTGTGCCATCCGATAATTTGATCCCATGCATCTGCGGCATTGTCGACCAGCTTGAATGTCTCCAGATCTTCCGGAGCTATCACCCCCTCCTCTTTCAGAAAATCGAAGTCTATAAGCTTGCGCCAATAACTCTTGCCTACCATAACAACAGGTATGGGAGAGGTCTTTCTGGTCTGCACCAGTGTGAGTATTTCGAACAGCTCATCGAGAGTGCCAAAACCGCCTGGATAGACCACCAGCGCTTTCGCTCTAAGGAAAAAGTGAAGTTTTCTTATGGCGAAGTAGTGGAATTGGAAGCATAGTTCAGGCGTAATATAGGGGTTTGGGTACTGCTCATGCGGAAGCTGTATATTTAGACCTATCGACTTGGCTCCCACATCGAACGAACCGCGATTGGCCGCCTCCATGATACCGGGGCCCCCTCCTGTCATTAGTATCACTCGGCAGTCTTCGGGCCCTTTGCCGCTTCTGCCTATGTAGCGTCCGAGCATTCTGGCGTCGTCGTAGTAGACACTCTTCTCCACCATCCTCTCCGCCATATAGAGCTCGCTTAGCAGACTCTTTGAAACGGGGTTCTCTTCTACCTTTTTCTGAATCTCCTTCAGCTTGGCCATTGCGGTTTTGTGTTCATGGATACGTGCGCTTCCGAAGACCACTATAGTATGTTCTATACCGAACTTCGACATTGCGAGTTCCGCTTTCAGATAGTCCACTTCGAGCCTGATACCCCTCGCTTCGTATGAAGAGATAAAGCCTGGGTCTTCCTCGGCAAGACGGTAAGTGGGACTCTGCATAATCTTCTTTACAAGGGCCATAGCCTTCGGGTCTTCACTTCTTGGCTTCGGGTGTTCCCACGGAAGTGGCGTTTTATGGTTGTTGTTTTTTCTCTTTTTGTTCAGCATAATCCCTCCATATAAGTTGATATCATGACACAATCAATCCCCACGCTATAGTGGCAACTCCCAAAACGGCTATCGTTGCGGCAGATCGGGCGGTGCTTTTAAGCCCTCCGAACCAGAGGGCATAGAAGGCTTTAAGCAGATTGTTGCTGCCGGCCGCTATCATGACCAAAGAGGTTACCTCTATGGTTTTGACTCCATATTTTCCAGTCAAAAGCGACAGCACAAACGGGTCGATGTCGGTAAAACCGGCCAGAAAAGAGAGCACCCGGAGCCCTCCCGATCCGTACTCTTTCGAAACAAACTGCGTTAGAACCATCATCACGACAAACAGAAGCGCAAAAAGAAGCGCCGTTCCGAGCTCCAGCGGGTTTTTGTCGACATAGTCGACCGCCTCTTCCCTCTTTCCGGAAGAGCTGAAAAAAAGAGCAGAAACGGCCATACCCGCAAGACACAGGAGCAAAAAAGGAGCCGCCAGCGCCTTGGCGACGGAGATATTGAAAATAGCGGCCACCGCGATAAGCCGAACATACATGACGGAAGTCGCCGCTATGATTGCAGACTCTATAACTCCGCTCTGCCCGAGACTTTTGAGCTTTCTCGCAAGCACCACGGTAGTCGCTGTAGATGAGTATGTACCGCCTATCACTCCCGTCAGGAAATAGCCTTTCGAAGGAAAAAAATATTTCTGGGCGATGTAGCCGCCGTAACTGATGGCCGATATGACCACTACGGCCAGCCATATCTTGAACGGAGAGAGGGGAATGTAGCGAACCACCTCTTTGTCAGGCAGAAGAGGCAGGATAACCGCCGAAAGGAGTACCATTTTACCGAGGGTCTCGAACTCGTACGTATTGACACCGAGTGTAAACTTGTGGATCGCATGTCTCGCATTTAGAATGAATACGATCAGTACGAACAGCAGTGCCGGCATCCACAACGGGTAGATCTGGGTCATAGGTCCGAATGCGTATACGCAGATCATTACGACAAACAGAAGGATGCTCTGGCTTTTCTTCTGGACTTTTGTCCAGTAGAATATCGCGAACAGGAGGGTCAAAGAGAGGAGCACCGCTGTATATGGAAGAAGGTGAACAGGGTCGATTCTATAGAAGAGAAAGCCCAAAATACCGACAAAAGTGAGCGTTCTGGCGGAGCCGAAAAAGTATTTCGAAGAGTCGGAGTGGTACTCGATGCGGTAGGTCTTTACCTCGAGCCCCACAAGGAAGCTGAAGGCGACGGTGATTATGAAGTGCAAGAGGTCGGGCTCTATGCTCATGGCGCTATCAATCCTTTTTCATAGCATACGGGGTCGAACTCGCAGACAATATCGTTGTCGTATAGAAGATACTTCTCCTCCTTTTCCGGGTACTCCACATGCGAAAGGAAATGTTTGATCACGTTTATCCGAGAAGTTCTTTTGTCGTCGCTGTGCACCACATACCACGGCGCGAAGACGAAAGATGTCTTCGCGAACATCTCGTCTCTGGCTTGTGAATACTCATTCCAAAGTTTTTGTGCCTTCTGGTCTATCGGGCTCAGCTTCCACTGTTTCAAAGGGTCTCTCTTTCTCTCTTCGAGACGCCTTTTCTGCTCCTTTTTTGAGATGTCGAGGTAGTACTTGAAAAAGAGCATTTCGGAGTGTGTAAGCATCTGCTCGAAACTCGACACCTCTCTCATAAAGAGTTCATACTCCTTTTTGGTACAAAACCCCATGACCTTCTCCACCCCCGCACGGTTGTACCAGCTGCGGTTGAAAAAGACCATCTCCCCTCCGCTCGGAAGATGCGGAGTAAAACGCTGGAAATACCACGACTTCTTCTCGCGGTCGCTCGGTTTGCCCAGTGCCACCGAGCGGGCCTCCCTGGGGCTCAAATGCTCTGTAAACCGTTTTATGGTGCCGTCTTTTCCCGCGGCGTCGCGTCCTTCAAAGACTACGCAAACTTTTATATCTTTTTTTATGACATGGCGCTGGAACTTCACCAGCTCCACCTGCAGGCGGTAGAGCTCTTTTTTATACCTCTTTTTGTCCATCACATCATCCCCCGCATAATCAGGTTGAAATATACCCATCTCATCAGGTGAAGATCTATCTCCCACCATATCCACCTCGGCTCCGTCGGATCGAGAGGGAATGTAGGGTCGAAGCCGTTCCTGTCGTACTCCGCCAGAATCTCCCTGCCGAAACGGGTCCTTACCGGTACGGCGGTATAGCCGAGATACTTCGCCGGAAGCGGTTTCTCCTCCATCGCGGCGGCAATGTTGTCCTGCATTACGATCGCCTGATCCCTTGCCGCCGCACCGCTCATGCCCGATCTGCTTCCCAAAATGTCGCCGATACCGAAGACGTTGGAGTATGTTTTGTGGCGCAGAGTTCTCTCATCTGCGTCGAACCACCCGGTATGCTCCCCCTCATACGCCGCAAGCGGAGAGTCGCGCAAGGCATCGGGTGCCCGCATCGGCGGAGTGACGTGCAGAAAGTCGTACGGCACCTCTTTTCGAACACCTCCGGCATCGAACGTTGCGACTTTTCTCTCTACGTCTACCGACTTGAGCTCATGAGAAAAGAGTGTGGAGAAGTTCTTCTTCGCCGCGACTCTCTTTTTCAGAGCCTTGTCGTAACCTCTGCATCCAAGAAGAGTATCGGAGGCTTTTGCAAGCGTAAACTTTACTTTCGAATGTATGTCGGCACCTTTTTGGGGGCCTCTGCCTTTTAGCATATCGTTACATAAAAAGAGTATATCCAGAGATACTCCCTCCCCCTTTATCGGAGTCGCAGGGTCACTAAGCAGTACTCTAACATCATCACCCTTTCGTGCGCTTTTACGGATATCGCTAAACCACTCCCTTGTAATTTCAGGGCCCTTCGCCGTCCCTTTTACAGTATCGTTGAGGTAGAGGCTCGCTACGGAGTTTCGGCCTATCGCGGAGATGTCGAGTCCCTCTATCGCTTCGTAGTTATATTCGCACCCCAGTGCCACTATCAGAAAGTCGTAGACTATTTTTCCGCTTTTGTCGCTCTTTAGCGAATTGCTTTCAGGGTCGAAAAAGAGAACGCTCTCTTTGAGCCAGCGAACACCGTCGGGAAGCATCGACGATGTAGGCTGAACATTGTCCGAATCTCTGTAGAGTCCGGCTGCCGCAAAAACCTGGCCGGGCTGGTAGAGGTGCTTGTCGTTCGGTGTAATGAGGATAATCTGGGCGTTTGGAGCCGCGCGCCTTATTCGCGAAGCGACAGCCATACCGGCGGTACCTCCGCCGGCTATGACGATTCTCGCCTTTTTTTTACTCGAAGGCATCGAAAGCTTCGTTTCGGCGGCATGAAGTGAACCGCCGAATGCCAGAGTGCCGCCGACTGCAAGTTTTTTCAGAGCATCCCTGCGATCCGCGTCAAATAACATCTTCATGGTATCTCCTTCGATAGTAACGCAGCACGGCCATCTTGACGGCATCGTTGAAGACGAACCATACAAGGGCGTATATCCACATTGCCATAGCCCACTCCCAACCTATCGGCTCCATCAATCCGAAACCGTATACGGCGATTATCGTACCGGCCACACGGCTGGAGAAGGTCGCGTTAAAGAGTGTCCATGACGGCCATGGTCTCTTCCAGAACCAGTCGTCTATCCTCGTGTTGTAGATCGTTCCGTGTCCCGCAATTACAAGTTTGGCGAAAAATGCCGACTGTACGAAGTCGAGCGGCATGTGCATCACGGTGACCAACACCCAGAAGAGGAAAAAGGATGACAACACCCCGGCTATGCCGAGCCAGCTGGCAAGCACGAAGATCTCTTTCATATCCCACCGCACCGGTTTTTCACGTACTTTGGTATTGTCGTATGCGATTGTCATGATCGGAATGTCGTTAAGCAGAGCCAAAACGATGATCATGATCGCCGTGATCGGATAGAAGTCGTAGATGACGATAGCGAGCGTCATGAAGATGATGATGCGTATGGTCTCGGCGATACGGAAGATCGTATAGCTCTTCATACGCTCGAAAATTTTTCGGGACTCTTTTATCGCATCCACTATTACACGAAGGCCGGGCGCCATCAAAACGATGTCGGCGGCCGCACGCGCCGCGTCGGTCGCTCCGCTGACCGCTATACCGCAGTCGGCTTTTTTGAGCGCCGGCGCATCGTTGACCCCGTCGCCTGTCATTCCGACAATGTGGTCCGCTTTCTGCAGTTCGTCTACGATGAAGTATTTGTCTTCAGGAAAGACCTGCGCGAAGCCGTTTGCCTCCTCTATCGCCGCGATGATCTCCGACTCGTGCTTCTTGACCGTACCCTTAGGCAGCGGCATGTTGTATAGCTCGCGCTTGACTCTCTTCATTATCGCGTCGACCTCTTTTTGGATCTCGTCGCCGGAAGCGTCGGGATGCATCTGCTCCGCTATCGCCCTTGTCAGAACCTTGGAAAGATATATATACTCCTCTATCGATTCGCCTTTTAGCTCGCGAACATCCTTTATATTTTTACCGATTCCGAGTATCGATGCGATATATCTGGCCACCGCGATATTGTCGCCCGTGACCATCTTGACCTCCACACCCTTCGCCTTGGCCTCCGAAATCGCCTCTTTGGAATCTTCGCGCGGCGGGTCAAACAGGGGTATAAGGCCGACGAAGTGGTATATATCCTCTTCACACTTTCTGTAGGCGACGCCGAGCGTTCTGAAACCCTTTTCGGCGAACGCTTCGACCTGGCCGTATGCCGCTTTTTTATCGAACTCCCTCTCGTCGCACTGCTCTATTATCACCTGCGGGGCACCTTTGGTGAAGACCCTACAGTCGGTGCCGTCGTAGAGCCCTTCGGTCCTTTTGTGCACCGGATCGAACGGCAGAAATTTCGTCATCTTGTAGCTTTTTAGCTTCTCTCGCAGATCATGTTTATCGATATAGTCGAAAATAGGTTTTTCGATAGGGTCGTTGTTCTCCTCTTTGCTTGCAAGAGCCGCAAAAAGCATCAGGTCGTCGGGAGTGTAGTCCTGCGCCACATACGGATCGGCGAGACTCATTCTGTTCTGCGTCAGGGTACCGGTCTTGTCGGAGCATAGTATATCCATACCGGCCATCTCTTCGATCGAAGCCAGGCGGCTCACGATCGCCTCTTTCGCGGCCAGAACCTGCGCACCGAGTGCCATCGTAACTGTCAAAACCGCCGGCATCGCGACCGGTATGGCCGAGATGGTTAGAACGAGTGCGAAGACCAGCAGATCTACCGTAGGCTGATTTGTTTTGAGTCCGTGATATATGATGACGGCTATCATCACGACCGTAACGGCTATAAGAAAGTTCCCGACCTTTATGACCATAGCCTGGAAGTGGCTGCGCTGTTCGCGCTGCGCTTTCGCTACCAGCCCTACCGTCTTGCCGAAATAGGTGTTCAGGCCGGTGCCGGTAACCTCCGCGACCATCTCACCCTGTTTTATTATGGCGTTGGCATAGAGCTCCTGACCCTTTTCACGGTGAACCGGAAGCGACTCGCCCGTAAGAGCCGATTGGTCCACAAGCAGGTATTCCCCCCCTCCGAGCAGCTTCGCATCGGCCGGTACTATATCTCCTATCTTGACCTTTATTATGTCGCCCGGCACAAGCTCTCTGGCGTCAACCTGTCGCCACTCTCCGTCTCTGAGCACCAGGGCTTTACGCGCAAGTCTCTTTTTTAACACCGCTATAGCGTTGAGGGCTTTCGACTCCTGGTAGAAGTCGACTATCGCATTCACAAGCAGCATTATCATGATGACGATGAAATCCTCCCACCGTCTCGCCACGGCCGACAGTACCGCTGCCGTTTCGATCATCCACGGAATCGGACCCCAGAAACGCCTAAAGAGCCTGTGAAGCCATGTCTCCTCTCTCTCCCTGATCTCGTTGTAGCCGTACTTTTTTAGCCGCTCCGCCGCCTCTTCGCTGCTCAAACCCTCAAAGATCTCCGGCTCCGCCTCGGAAGAAGCGGAGGAGTGCGCACTCTTGCCCTCTTCGGAGGCACCGCCACTCACTTTTGAAACATCTTTATCTTCAGGCTCCTCTTTTTTCACTTTTTCATCCCGATCCATCTTCGCCACCTCTTGGATATTTATATGTAAACTTTCTCTTCCGGAGCAACGATGTGGGCCCTCTTGCCCAACCTTTTCTCGATGGCTTCCCTGAAAACCTTCTGTTTCTCAAACTCGCCGTGAATCAGAAAAATTTTACCGAGCCTCTCGAAGTGCTCCATCCAATCTATAAGTCCGTTTTGGTCCGCATGTGCCGAGAAGCCGTTGATGGTATGGACGGATGCCCTTACGACGACCTCTTCGTGGTATATGTGGATATGACGCTCTCCCTCTATGATTCGCCGGCCGAGTGTGCCTTCCGCCTGGTAACCTACGAAAAGAAGAGCGTTTTTCTCGTTCCATAGTCGATGTTTGAAGTGGTGGAGTATCCTGCCGCCGGTGCACATGCCGCTGCCGGCTATGATTATGCAGCCGCTCTCTATCTCGTTTATCTTTTTGGAATCCTCCGGTTTTAACGTATAGTGTATGTATGGAAACTCGAAGACGGAGCCGTCCCGCTCCAGAAACTCGTTGCAGCAGCGACTCAGCTCCTGACGGTAGGTGTCGTAGAGTCTCGTCGCACGTATCGCCATCGGTGAGTCGATAAAGATTTTGCACTCCGGCAACTCTTTTTCATAATACATCTGCTTCAAAATGCACATGATCTCCTGCGTACGCTCTATGGCGAAAGAGGGTATCAAAACATTGCCTCCGTTAAGCAGAGTATTTACAATGACCTCTTTGAACTCATCTTCACTCTCTTTGATGCCTTTGTGGTTCCTGTCGCCGTACGTCGACTCTATATAGAGAGTATCCGCCTCTCTTACGAAGACCGGATCGTGCATAACCATATCGTTACGGTTGCCGAGATCGCCGCTGAAAACTATTCGTTTGGCCTCTGCATTCTCTATAAAATCTATCTGGATCGTCGCAGAGTCGAGTATATGACCCGCGTTTCGAAATATCGCCTTCACGTCTTTGGCCAGCTCCACCTCTTCGTCGTACTCCGCATACTCTATGCTCGAATCGTAGACCGCCTTCACATCGTCCACGCCGTAGAGCGGCTCCCTCACACTCGCTTCCGCGCCGCGCCGTTGCGCCTTTTTGAACCTGGTTCTATACTCCTCCTCCATGAGGTGGGCACTGTCGAGCAGCACCACCTCCGCAAGATCCATCGTCGAGCGCAGCGTAACGATTCGCCCTCTAAACCCCTCTTTTACAAGCTTGGGAATCCGGCCCACATGGTCGAGGTGCGCATGTGTTATGAGCAGAATATCTATATCTGCGGGGTTGAAGTCGAACGGTTCGAAGTTTCTCTTTTCTACAACCCCCTGGAACATCCCGCAATCCACCATTATATTCGGCCCCTTTTCTATCTGAAGAAGATGGCACGACCCCGTTACCACCTCTGCGGCTCCGTAAGAGTGAATAACCGCCATCTTGAATCCTTTGTCGGTTTTTCACCATTATAGGATACTTTAGGTAAACGAAATTAATCACAAGGGTGTAAATTTCACCCTTGAACCGCTCAACACCAAACCCGGGTAGGTTTTATATTTTATTTTATTTATTAAGAAACCGTTTTAAGATAAATATTACTTTATATCTTTTAAATATAGAAATTACTTTGTCTCTTTTATTTTTATACAATATTAACATATTTTGCCAATCTGCCGATATATACGATAACAGCTACCGTATTGGAGGAAAAAATGGGATTTTGGAAGAGTAGTGAGCCGCAAACAGGCGACGATGGAG
>WFYC01000063.1 GCA_015490295.1 Hydrogenimonas sp.
AACCTATGGCGTTTTTAAGGCCCATTCCAAGCAGCATCGTAGCGATCGAACCGCTCGGTTCACCCGATGAGCTGAACGCCTCGTTCGCAGGTGCGCCGAAAAGGATGTAGCTCATTATGTCGTTTTGGCTCATCGGCGGTTCGGACGAGAACAGAAAGAGCGGTTTCGCGAGTGTGTGGCTTATGTAGATATTGAACTTGTAGAAGTCGAGTTCGTAGGCTATGTGCAGGTCGAGGTAGGGGTTTATGGGGTTTGATCCTCCGAAATATATCTCCGAAGGCTGAATGGTCAACCGTTTGTCGGCCGCTTTTATGGTTCCGTCGACTATTTTGACGATTCCCAGAATCCCGAAAGGTTTTCCGGCCTCTTTCCAGAGGGTGATATCGGGTATGAACTCTGCCGTTACTTCGGGTATTTTATACTTCAAGGGACTCTTGGAGTAGATATGTATATTTACTCTTCTTTTTGTATGGCTCGGCTCTTTGATATCCTGTATGATCACTATGTCCTGATCTTCCACGACATAATCTTTTTTCGGACGATAGGTTATCAGACCTTCTCTAATGAAAATCTCGCCTTCCGCCGCGATCTCCTGTGGTGAAATCTTTGCGGCTATGTCGACATCGGCGGTTATCTTTCCTTCAGGGCCGTTGTAGTGTGCTTTTTCGCCTTTGAGCGAGAACTCCCCTTTGGCGGTTTTAAAACTGTAAACCCCTCCGGCCGTCAACGTGTCCAGAAGGCTCAGTTTTTCTATATGCAGAGTACGGTTTTCATCCAGACTTATGATCGAGGGGCGCTTCTGAGTGAAACGGCGATCTTTGAAGGCGACCGAGTAGCTCTCTATAACGGCACGGTTCTTTTCGAGAGCTCCTTCAAGAGTATTGTCCAGGCCGTAGTAGATGTGCTGCGAATCGGGTTCCACCAGGTACCACGGGATATCGGTTTTATAACGGAGTGAAAAGGTGTCTGTCAGTTTTAGGTCGAAACGGCTCTTTATCTCCGCATCGATCATGGGTCGGGTAGTAATATTGAACTCATGCAAAAAAGCGTAAAGAGAGTCTATGTGCGCATTGAACGCCAGGTCCACTGTTCCGTCGGCATAGAGTCTGCCGTCCGTATCGAGTGACAGTGAGCCGATATTTGCCCACCCGTTTATCGCGCCGTTATGCTCGAAAAGTGTGAGGTCGGCCATCTTCTGCACTATACTCAATATCTTCTTCTCTTTCGAGATATATATAAATGTCGTTACCGCCGTTCTCAGGGGATCGGGAAGATTTTCCCAGATTCCACCCTTTTTATCTTTCGGAGTGACGGTCGAGCGAACAAGCAGGCTCTCTTTTTTAAGCTCTATGTAGCTTTCGGTTTTTGAGTAGTTTCCGTCGAGAGAAACCACACCTTCGATATTAGGCTCGGGAAGCAGGTGTGCCGTGGCGTTGGCATCCATACTTACGGTCTGACTCGAAAAGATGGCGGGAAGATGCTCTATATAGCTCGGTGTATGAGGTTTTGCCGAAGCGTGGAGCGCGAAGTTTCTGTAATCGCTGCTGTAAAGAGACACATTAAAAGGCGAGGCATAGGTGTCTGCAACCAGAATTGTCGGGTCTCCCGCCGCATCTATTCTGAACTCTTTGAACGGCAGGGTATGTACGCTCTTTACAATTTTTCCGTCGATCTTGGTGGCGTACGCCCCGAAAAGAGTCGCAAGCAGACTCTGGCGCACATCTATGCGAAGCTGAGGCGTTTCAACGGTGTATGCCGCTTTCGCTTTTAGGTATCTCTCTTTAAGCAGATACTCTATTTCCGCTTTTGTCGCCGAGAGTGAGATGTTTGCATCTTTCAGACCGATTTTTCTCTTTATCGATGTGGAGATTTTCACGATTTTCGAGTCGGCATAGAGCTTCACCGGCAGTGAGTCGGGGATGCCTTCGATATAACTCTTTGCCTTCTGTGTGTATCGATTCGAGGGTGAAATAGTCCCCTTTGCATGTAGCTCCATATTTTTGAATTTACCGGTAAGTATAGCGGAACCGTATTGCGACCCTATGGAGGCGGTAATCTTTTTTACATCTACTCCGTTCGCGGTAACTTCGATATTGCCGGCGTCCGCTTCAAACCTCACTGTTTCGGGTGAAACGATCTGCGCATCTTTGAGAATCACTTTTGTGACAAATAGAGGAGGAAAGGCGATGTTTGATTGTCCGCTCTTTTTTTCGGCTCTTTTTTTGAATCTCTCCGGATATATCCTCACCCCTTCGGCGGACACTTTCGCTATCGTCGGTTTCAGGTTTATCAGCCTCAATGGAGAGTAGGAGATTTCAAGGCTTACTATTCGAACCGCTTTTTGATATTTGACGCCGTAGAGAGTGAAGCCGTTTATCAGGGATCCCTCTATTTTTTCAAATGTTATATCCGCAGGTTTCAGAGCCTTGTGAAGCAGGATATCGGCCGTCTTCGGATGGGCGACTATAAACAGCAGAGTGCCGCATACGATAAGAAGAAGCTGTAAAAGAGCGGCAAAGCGGCTGTAGAGTTCACCCATCAGAAGAGCTCTCCGATATGAAAATGGAGGGTGTAGCGGCTGAAGTGCTGCGCGTCGAAGCCGAGATCGAAGGCTATGGGGCCTATGGGGGTCATATAGCGTATGCCGGGCCCTATGCTGATATATGCCCTGTTGTAATCGGGAATCGACTTTTGGCCCAGATATGTAAGGTCGCTAAACAATACACCGCGAAAGTTTCTGCCTATGTCGAACCTGTATTCTACTGTAGCCTCGGTTATGCTGAAGGCTCCGACCGGGTTGCCGAGGCTGTTTTTGGGACCCAGCTGACGGTAGCCGAATGCCCTGTTTGAGTTCATTCCGCCCGCATAGAAGCGGTATGAAGGCGGAATGTGCCCCTGTTTGGCTTTGATGGTCCCTTGGCGCAGGCGCATGGAGAGTGTAGCGTTTTTTAGCGGGTGGTGGTACGCTCCGGTGACGAAGAGTTTGTAGTAGGTGGCATCAGATATCGGCGATTTTACGGCACCGGAGGCTTCTACACCTATTTTGTATCCTTTCGTAGGGTTTAGAACCGAATCGCGCCTGTCGAGTTCCCAGGCCCCGTTTGCCGAGACGATGAGAAGTTTTCCGTTTGGAAAGTTCACGAGGTCGCCGCTGTCGGTCGTTGTTGTGTTGTCTATGGAGATGCTCTCCTGAAAAACCTGCGGCCAGCGCAGATGCTTGAGTAGAGCTTTCGCACGCATGGAACGCTCTTTGTAGCCGTCGAATATTTCGTAGTTGTATCCTGTTTCCGCCGCGAAACGGTTGTGGTTCGGCAACGGCATGTCGTAACTCCCCTTTATGTAGCGGCGAACCTGTGAGTATCGCGTCTGAAGGCCGACGGTTTTCAGGTTTTTCGGGAAATTTCTGTGCTTGATGCCCATTTGAACGTTCAGCCCTTCATCGCTGCTGTAGCCGGCTCCCGCTGTGAAATGGATCGGCTTCGGATAGAGCGAAACGGTAACTTTCACCGGAACCCTGTTTCCTTCATGTTTGGCATCGTCTATGATGACGCGCTCGACGCCTTCGTTGGCGTAGATCTCTTTGTAGCTTTTTCTGATAAGCTCGGCTGAATAGGGGTCGCCCTCCCTGAAATAGAGCAGAGATCGTACTATTTTCTCATCCAGGTTCGCCGGTGTTTTTATGGAAATCGTGCCGAATATGCACGGTTCGTTCGGCTCTATATCGTAAACTATATAGGCAAGGTCGTTTTCTATGTCTATATAGGCTTTGGCATTGAGGTCTACGTTGCAGTAGCGGCGGTTTGCATAGAACTCTTTTATCCTCTCTTTGCTCTGTACGAACTTTTCGGCATCGAATCTGTCGCCTTTTTTAAACGGAAGCAGCTCTTTTATATCCAGTGGAGAGATGTATGAGACGTCGGCAACCGTTACCGGCTTGTGCTCTTCGATTTTTATGAGGATCTTATCTTTTTCCACACGGTAAGTGATCTTTACATGGTAAAAACCGTGCGATTTGTAGTAGTTTTCCAGCAGCGGGACCATCATATCCAGCTTTTTGGGGTCAAGCTTCGGTCTCTTTTTCCAAAACTCGAAAAAGTAGGGTTTTTCGATTCCCATCGCTTCATAGAGCGATCTGTCATCTATAGACCTGTTTCCCGAAAAGTTGACATAGAGAGGTTCGGCCAGCGCTAAGCATAGAGTCACCATAAAGAGAGCGGCCGCTCTTTTCACCACACCCCCTCTTTTTGTTATGATTATACCAAAGGAGAGGCATGAAGACGCTCATTTTCGATCTTGACGGGACCCTTGTAGATACAAGCAGAGACATAACCGCATCTATCAATTTCATACGCTCCGAAGTGTACGGCCTCCCGCCTCTGAAGGAACGGGAGATTGTCGGTTTGATGAACCGCCCGGGGCTTAACCTTGCATACGAGTTCTACGGAGTGGAGCGGTACGAAGAGAGGGCGAGAGAGATGTTCGAAGAGCACTACAGCCGCCAATGCCTGCAAAACGCAAGGAGTTTCGAGGGTATACCGGAACTTCTTCAAATTTTGGATGAGAACGGTATAGAAATGTTTGTCGCCACGAACGCTCCCACCGTAACTTCAAA
>WFYC01000064.1 GCA_015490295.1 Hydrogenimonas sp.
ACGAGTGCCTGTGCGCCCGGATTACCGGTAAAATCGAGTGTTTAGCGTATATGGTTGAGGGAGTTTTGAAACGGTACGGAAAGAGAAAAAAGTTTTGCATAGTCTGCTCCGTAGATCGGCACAGACCGGGCGGGCCTGTATCGTAATACAATAAAGAAAGGGAACTGAATCGATGAAAAAGGGGGGACTTTTAAAAATCGATTTCAGACCCGCCGGTCTGTGCCACCGAGAGTAGAATCGGCATATGAAAAAATATGTTTAGCCTCAGAAAAAAAAAATCTCTTTTTCTGCAGAGCCTGAGTGGAACGGTTCTTGCTTTTAATACGACATATATTCCAATAAACCGCAAATATTCAGCTTTGAGCGGTAAAAGGATCGTAGATGCAAAACGGCTTTTACAGTGTGACCGGCGGAATGGTTACACAGTTCAACAGGCTCGATCAGATAAGCAACAATCTGGCGAATCTGAATACGAACGGCTACAAACAGCAGAATCATATAATCGGGGACTTCATGCGCATATATCAGCAAAAGCGTGACGAATTGCCGCTGGAGAACCATACCAAAGAGGCCGCGAAATTTCTAAACCGCTCGATAAACAGGGTGCCTCATGTGGTAGAGGAGTATACCGACTTCTCCATGGGGCCTATGGAAGCAACGGGAAATCCTCTCGATCTGGCTATCGGCGACAAAGATCTCTTTTTTGCTGTACAGACGCCTGCCGGGATTCGTCTTACAAGAGACGGTGCGTTCAAGCTTGACGATCAGGGGCGAATGGTTACAAAAGAGGGCTATCCGGTTCTTCCTTCCGCATATTTCAGGAGCAGACAGCCGCTCTTTATTCCCACGGAGGCGGTCGACATAAAAATAGACGGAAGCGGAAGAGTCGAATATATGGATCAGACGGCCCTGGATACACCTGTCTACGTCGATTCACTTATGATAGTACGTGTAGATGATATGCAGAGCCTAAAGCCGGAAGGAGAGAATCTTTTTACCATTGAAGGAGGAGTGAAAGAGGCCGATTTGTATATTGCAAGAGATGTTTCTACGGTAAAGCAGGGAATGATAGAGAAGAGCAATGTAAATCCCGTACGTCAGATGACGGAGCTGATAGAGACCAACCGTCTGGTGGAGATGTACCAGAAAGCGATGAATGCGCAAATGGACGATCTGAATAACGACGCCATAAACAAACTGGCATCGATTAGAGCATAGGACGAGGAGGCTGATATATGATACGATCACTTTATACCGCGGCTACAGGGATGGTGGCACAGCAGATTCAGATAGATACAACATCGAACAATATTGCGAACGTCAACACGATAGGATATAAGAAACAGAGAGCGGAGTTCGCCGATCTGATGTACCAGACCATAGAGTATGCAGGAACTTCGACGAGTGAGCAGACGAAATCCCCTACGGGAATCTCCGTGGGGCTCGGTGTGAGGCCTACCGCAATAGCGAAGCAGTTTACGCAGGGGAACTTCAAAGAGACAGGAAACAACCTCGACTTGGCGATAACAGGAAACGGATTTTTCAAGGTACTACTGCCTGACGGAACACAGGCATATACAAGAAACGGTGCTTTCAAACTCGATGCTACGGGTACTATGGTCAACTCGGACGGATACACGCTTTCGCCGGAAGTCGTTATACCCGAAGATGCGGTCGCTATCTCTATAGGAACGGACGGTACCGTTTCAGTTCTGCAGGCGGGACAGCAGGAGGCTACGGATATCGCCCAGATACAGCTTACCAACTTCATAAACCCGGCAGGTCTCCACTCCCTGGGGGACAACCTCTATGTGAACACATCCGCCTCCGGCGACCCCATAGAGGGTGTGCCCGGGCTTGACGGACTGGGACAGATACGGCAGGGATTTGTTGAAATGAGCAACGTTCAGCTTGTCGAAGAGATGACAGATCTAATCACCGGTCAGCGTGCATATGAAGCGAACTCAAAGGCGATAAGCACAAGCGATGAGATGCTTCAGATAGTCAATAACCTCAAGCGCTAAAAACTCTTTCCGGGCGGCTCCGACGAGGTACGGAAGCCGCATTGTGCAAAGAGTCTCTTCCGCGTTAATATCTCTGTTTAAAGGAACTCCATCCCACTTTTTGATATAATCCGCGTAAATTTTAAAGGTTAAACCTTTTCAGTTTCAAAGGAATTTGATGAATGTAATTACCGGAAAAGTGTGGAAGTTCGGTGACAATATTGACACTGATCTCATAATCGCCGCGAGATATCTCAATACATCCGATCCCCACGAGTTGGCCAAACATGTTATGGAGGATGCGGACCCGGATTTTGTCAAAAAGATGCAGCCGGGCGACATTATAGTAGCGGGAGAGAACTTCGGCTGCGGAAGCAGCCGTGAGCATGCGCCGATAGCTCTGAAGGCTGCCGGTGTAGCGGCGGTTGTGGCCAAAAGCTTCGCCCGTATCTTCTACCGCAACGCTTTCAATATGGGCCTGCCCATATTTGAACTTAAAGATACCGATAGGATCGAGGCCGGAGATCTTGTCTCTATCGAGATGGACAAAGGAAACATAATCGATCTCAACAGAGAGATAACCTACCGATTCCAGCCGATTCCGGAATTTATGCAGGAGCTGCTGGCCTGCGGCGGGCTCATGAACTACGCCAAAGCAGAGATGCTGAAGCGGGAGCGTGCATAATGAGAAGTTACAAAATAGCTCTCATAAAGGGTGACGGAATAGGGCCCGAGATCATAGAGGAGGCGGTAAAGGTTCTCGATGCGGTAAGCTTCTGTGAAGGGTTCGAACTGAAATATGAAGATTATCTTCTCGGTGGTGCGGCGATAGACGCTACGGGCGATCCCGCTCCCAAAGAGACCCTGGAAGGGGTGAAGAAGGCCGATGCTGTACTGTTCGGAGCGATAGGCGGAGAGAAGTGGGATTCGCTGCCCAGGGACAAACGCCCCGAAACAGGCCTTTTGAAACTAAGAAAAGAGCTGCAGGTCTTTGCAAACCTGAGACCTGTAACAGTATACGACGAGCTTGTAAACGCCTCTACTCTAAAGCCGTCCGTCATAGAGGGTGTAGACCTCATGGTGGTTAGAGAGCTGATAGGGGGTATCTACTTTGGCGAACCTCGCGGAAACGACGGAGAGAAGGCATTCAACACTATGGTATACACGAAGCCGGAAATCGTGCGTATAGCAAAGGTCGCCTTCGAGATAGCGATGAAACGAAACAAAAGGGTCTGCTCCGTAGACAAGGCGAACGTTCTGGATGTAAGCCAGCTATGGAGAGATACGGTCGAAGAGGTCGCAAAAGAGTATCCCGAGGTGACTCTAAGCCACATGTATGTGGACAACGCCGCGATGCAGCTAATAAGAGACCCTAAACAGTTCGATGTCATTTTGACCGGAAACATATTCGGCGACATCCTGAGCGACGAAGCGAGTATGCTGAGCGGCTCCATAGGACTGCTACCGTCGGCTTCGATCGGTGAGAAGTATGGCCTTTACGAACCTATACACGGCTCGGCCCCCGATATCGCGGGGCAGGGTATATCCAACCCGATAGCCACGATAGCGAGCGCGGCGATGATGCTTCGTTTCGCGCTCAATGAGGAGGCTGCGGCTGACCGCATAGAGCGTGCGATAAAACAGGCACTTCACGAGGGCTACAGAACTCAGGATCTGAGCGCATACGATGCAAAAGAGGTATGCTCGACAAGCGAGATCGGCTCGATCATCGCGAACTACGCGTCGAAGTGAGCCAATGAAGACTCTCACCCTCGCCCAGATATACGAGCTGCAGGGTCTAAAGAGCGATGCACTGGAGATATACAAGGAGATTTTGAAAAAAGATCCCGACAACCATGAAGCGAGGGTGGCCATAAGGCGGCTTTCAGGCATCAGACGCCACTTCGGCGGTGTGAATGAAAAGATGAAAAAGTTTTTTGTAGAGATGGACAGCGACGCCGAATTCGCCGAGTTTGAGCGCTGGCTTTCAAAACTCCAGGGGTAGATGAATGGAACTCAAAGATGTTATTCTTTCCACGATTGCAGAACTCGGTGAAGAGCCTGAAGCGGCCGAAACAGGTCGCGACTCCTGCATGGAAGACGAATCTGCGGAAAGTGAGAAAGAGTGCACACTTCAAAAAACCGGGAGAGGCAAAGAGGATGATACAAAGAGGGTAAAGCAGGCTCCAGACTCCGATTTAGCCGGAGAGGAGATGGCGTTTCTGGAAAATCTGAGAGAGCGGCTTCTCGTACTTTTTGAGGGGTTTCAGTCTCCAAACAACAAACGTGTAGAGGCAAAAATTGACCTCACCCTCAACTTTCTGGAGTATCTCCTGGCACTTCTTGACGAGCGTATCGATACTCTCAAAAAGCGTCGTTGATTTTTCCGGGCCGGTTTTCGGCGCCCGCGGCGCTGATTTGAAGAACTTCTCCACCGACCGAACCGACATGGATCGGTTTCGGCAATGCAGTATGAAAGAGCCCCGATGAGACCGCATTTAACGAAAAGAGTTCAAGAAGAGCTCGACACCGTAGTAGCCTTTTTCAGAAACAACTACCCCGAAGCGCGCCTATTTCTGGTAGGCGGTGCGGTAAGAGATATGGTGATGCAGCGTCCGGTCAGCGATCTGGATATAGAGTGTTTCGGTATAGATACGAAAACTTTTGAAGAGGCTATGCGTAGACTGGGGGCCAAGGGCGTAGGCAGGAGCTTTTTCGTATATAAGTATAAAGATATAGATATCGCGCTGCCGAGAACGGAAAAGAAGGTGGCCGTCGGCCATAGAGGCTTCGAAGTGAGGCTTGCAAAAGATACCAAAGAGGCGTCGAGACGCCGGGATTTTACGATGAACGCGCTGATGCTCGATCTTGGCAGCGGCAGGATCGTAGACCACTGGGGCGGGCTCGAAGATATCAAAAGGCGTCTTATAAGGGTGGTTGACCCGGTTACCTTCACCGAGGACTCTCTGCGCGTATTGCGGGCGATGCAGTTTGCCGCACGCCTTGGATTCAGAATCGAAGAGCGTAGCAGGGAGCTGATGTGTGCGATCTCTTTCGAGGATCTGAGTGCAGAGCGTATATTTTGGGAGTTCGAGAAGATGTTCGAGGCGCCGCTTCTTCACTACGGGCTTTTCGAGATGAGCCGGGTCGGCATCGATCGAAAGATTCTCGGTTTTTCCCTTAATAGGAGAGATTTTTTTAAAACGGCGCGCCATATGGTACGCGCTCTGAAGTTTGTCGACACCCAGATGCGCCCTTACGTTTTTCTTTACGTATTGTCGTGCGATCTGCACTTGAACCCGCAGAAGCTCTGCGAAAGGATTCATACACCCAACATATATAAAAAGGTTTTGAAGTTTCAAAAGTGTGTCCCTTCGAAGATAAGCGACAGATTTTTGGGTGCTCTGTCGCTTCGATTCGCTTTGAGGCAGTGGATCGGAATATATGCCGACGACCTAAAAAGGAGGGCCGTCGAGCTTGGAATCTATGAGAGCAGGTTCGATCCCGGGATACGTCCCGCGGATCTTTTGAGAGAGGGGTATGCAGGGAAGAGACTGGGGGAGGAGCTGAGGCGCCGCATTCGTGCCGCGGTTCGGGAGAGATTCGGAGTTAAAGAGGGCTCATGAAACTCTCTCTCGCACTCTCCGGCGGCGGAATACGTGCGATGGCTCACCTCGGTATCGTTAGGGTGCTCTTGGA
>WFYC01000065.1 GCA_015490295.1 Hydrogenimonas sp.
CTCATAAGGCATGCAACAGCCAACGAGGGATATAATATCGCTTAAAACATCTAAGGAGACAGCATGGGAATGCCATCAATGCCGGAACTACTTATTATCCTGGCGATAGTTGTACTGCTTTTCGGAGCTAAAAAGATTCCGGAGCTCGCCAAGGGTATGGGGAGCGGAATTCGTAACTTCAAAAAAGCGATGAAAGAGGATGAGGAGGAGAAGATCGCCTCCGCCGAGACGAAAAGCGAGAAGCAGGTCGAACAGAAGAGCGAAAAGGGTGACAGCACCAAGTCGGAAGAGAAAAAAGAGGCATAGGGTTTCTTTTGAGACAGAGAGTTTATACGATTCTTCAAAAACATATAGAGCATCCGGTTGTTCTTGAAAAGCCCAAGGATAGGAGTTTTGGCCACTACGCGACTCCCATAGCGTTCTCGTTGGCAAAAGTTCTTCGCCGCAACCCTATGCAGATTGCCGAAGAGCTTGCGGAGAAGCTCAGGGAAGAGGAGATGTTCGAAAAGGCGGATGCCCTCAAGGGGTATGTAAATATCAAACTCAGCCGGAAATTCCTCAACGACTACGCGGTCTGGGCCCTTAAAAACGAAGATGAGTTCGCAAAAGGCGATTTCAGCGAAAGCATACTGCTCGAATTTGTAAGTGCCAACCCTACAGGCCCCCTTCACATAGGTCATGCAAGAGGTGCCGTTTGGGGAGATGTGCTTGCACGTATCGGCAGGCACCTCGGGTATAGAATAGAGCGGGAATACTACGTCAACGATGCGGGCAACCAGATCTATCTGCTGGGCCTTTCGGTATATCTTGCAGCAAGAGAGTCTGTACTAAACCTCGAAGTCGAGTGGCCCCAGGAGTACTATAGGGGTGATTATATTGTGGACCTTGCCGCAAAAGCGGTGGAGGCTCTTGGGGAGGAGAAGTTCACGGATGAAGCTTTCATTCCGGAGATCTCGGAGTGGGCCAAAGATAGAATGCTTGAACTTATAAACGAGAATCTGCATGAAGTCGGTATATATTTCGACCACTACGTAAGCGAAAAGGCTCTTTATGAAAAGTGGGACGAGGTCTTCACGCGTCTTGCCGATACCGGTGCCGTTTACGAAAAAGATGGAAAGTGGTGGCTCAGATCGACGGAGCATGGAGACGAGAAGGATCGTGTAGTTGTTCGTGAAGACGGGCGGCCTACATATCTTGCCGGCGACATCGTCTACCACTACCTCAAGTTCGAGCGCGGGTATGACCGCTACATAAATATCTGGGGCGCGGACCATCATGGATATATCGCCCGTGTAAAGGCTGCGATCGCCTTTTTCGGCCACGATCCCCAGAAGCTGGAGATAATACTTTCCCAGATGGTCTCTCTGCTCAAAGGAGGAGAGCCCTACAAGATGTCGAAGCGTGCGGGAAACTTCATATTGATGCACGACATAGTCGAAGAGATCGGTGCGGATGCCCTTAGATTCATATTTTTGACGAAAAAGAGCGACACTCATCTGGAGTTCGATGTAGAAGATCTGAAAAAAGAGGACAACTCCAACCCGATCTACTATATAAACTATGCCCACGCACGTGTATTTTCACTCTTTGAAAAGGCCGGGAAGAGTCAAGAATCTGTGTTTGATGTACCTATGGAAGCTCTCGGTGAAGATGCTTACGATATGCTCTTTACCGCACTGCTCCTTCCGGAGGTTCTGGAGGATGCGTTCGAGAGCAGACAGCTGCAGAAAGTGACCGAATACCTGAAACATCTGGCCGGTATGTACCATAAGTTCTACTACGACAACAGGGTGGTCGGTACTCCGGACGAAGAGGCTCTGCTCAAACTCTCCGCCATGGTTGCTCTTTCGCTGAGGGTGGGACTGAAAATGCTTGGAATCGAAGCCGCAAAGAGAATGTAGGGTTTTCACCCTCCGGCTTCGAGGGCCGAAACGGACTGCAGTTTTGTAAAAACTGCCCTCTGTTCACAATTGGAACACGGTTTGCTTATATAATTATGCAAGAGTTCCGGGCAATAGCTTGCAGACTGTTCCGGTCAGCCCGGAACTCAATGATCGGTTTTACCGTTCAGTGTATATTCTGTGTCAGCCGGTCAGTGTGCAGACTCTCTTTTATCAAGTGACTCCAGAAACTCTTCCAGATTGTATTTTGCGCGGTATGAAGGCACCATGAGGTGAATCATTATGTCGCCCAGGTCCACTATGGTCCACTGCTCGCCCTCCTCGACAGCTACGAACTTCTCTCCGGTCGGCTTGAGCAGCTCTTTGAGGTAGCCTAGCAGCGCCAGTGTGTGTTTGTCCCCGAGTGTTGTCGCGATTATGACGTATCTAGTCAGATACTCTTTCTCGCTGAGGTCGAACACCTGTATATCTTCCGCTTTTTTCTGATCGAGAAGATCTATTATTCTATCGATCCTATGTTGTGCTTCCGGATTCAATTACTCTCCTGATTCTGGTCTTTTTTGGTGTAGTATCGGACAACCTCTTGGCGTATAGCTTCCGGTATCCACCGCGGGTTAATCTTTTCGCGCAGGGCGGTGGAGCTTATGGGCATATCGACCTGAAGACGAATGAACCTCTCCGGCACGGGTGTATCGGAGCGTGTCGCAACCACCCATTCAACTATCCTGTCCAGATCCTTGAACCGGTGCCATCTCTTCAGCGATTCAAGGTTGTCCGCACCGATTATAAGGTAAATTGTATCAAAAAACTCCCTGAAATGGGCTACGGTATCGTAGGTGTAGGATTTTCCGCCTCTTTTGATCTCGTAATCGCTCACCTCTATTCTGGGATCGAAAGCGGTGATCTCCCTGAGCCATTTCAGACGAAGGTCCGCAGGGGCGGAATGGCCTTTTTTGAACGGGCTTATATAGGCCGGCACGACGACCAGCTTCTCTATGTCAAGTGTTTCCAGCGCTTTTTTCATTATCGCCACATGCCCCAGGTGCGGTGGGTCGAAGCTTCCGCCGAATATCGCGATTCGTCTCTTTTTCATTTAATAATTATTATACACTTAATTCGATAAAATCAAGCCAATATTTTTCATAAGGGAAAAAAGTTGGCCTTGAAGATTGCAATCAACGGATACGGGCGCATAGGACGCAGTGTGGCCCGTATCGTCTCCAAGCGCGAAGATGTCGAGTTAGTTGCGATCAACGATCTTGCCGATCTTGAAACTATCGAGTATCTTACAAGGTACGATTCGGTTCACGGTCCGCTCGACGAAGAGGTAGGAGTGGAGGGGGGAAGGCTCCTTATAGGATCCGGCCGTATAGAGGTTTTCAGAGAGCCGGACCCGGCCCGGCTCCGCTTCGCTGATGTCGGAGCGGATGTGGTTCTGGAGTGCAGCGGACGTTTTCTGCGCAGCGATATCGTCGATACGCATATAAGGCACGGAGCCAAAAAGGTCATAATCTCCGCTCCGGCCGAAGACGAAACCCCCACTTATGTTTTCGGTGTAAACGCGAACGAATATAGAGGCGAGCCTATCGTATCGAACGCGAGCTGCACAACGAACTGCCTGGGGCCGATAGCAAGGATAATAGAGGAGGTCTACGGTATCGAATCGGGGCTTATGACGACGATTCACGCATATACGGGCGGGCAGAGCCTTATGGATACCGCAGCTTCGAAAGATATGCGCCGCTGCCGTGCCGCGGCCGTCAACATCGTCCCTACCACGACCCACGCCGCGGAGGCGATCTACAAGGTACTGCCCTCTCTCAAAGGGAGGCTTCACGGCAGGAGTGTGCGGGTCCCGACTCCGGACGTTTCGTTGATGGACCTAAACCTGGTGCTGAAAAAGCCCACGAGTGCCGAAGAGGTAAATTTCCTGTTTATGGAGCGGGCAAAAGGGGATCTCAGGGGTATTTTGGGGATAGACGCAAATTTCGGAGTCAGCCAGGATTTCTGCGGCGACACCAGAAGCTGTATCGTAGCAGAAGACCTGACCCAGGTAATAGGCGGAAAGATGCTCAAAGTGATGGCGTGGTACGATAACGAATGGGGCTACGCCAACAGACTCGTGGAGATGGCTCTGCACATTATGAGATGACAAAATTGAAGGAAGGAAACGTATGAAACTTTTGACGATAAAAGATCTCGAACTGGCCGGAAAAAAGGTCTTTATTAGATGCGATTTCAACGTACCGCTGGACGAGTTCGGCAATATAACGGACGACAGGCGCATACGTGCCGCTTTGCATACGATACGATACTGTCTCGATCACGAGTGCGCGATAATATTGGCAAGCCATATGGGCCGTCCAAAAGGAAAGTTTGACGAGAAATACTCTCTAAAGCCGGTGGCCAAAAGGCTCCAGTCGCTTCTTCATCAGGATGTAACCTTGGCGAAGGATGTGGTGGGTCCCGATGCGACCGCCATGGCGAAAGAGCTCAGCAGCGGTGAGATTCTTCTACTTGAAAATGTCAGGTTCGAGCCGGGAGAGACGAAAAACGATCCCGCTCTTGCCAAAAAGATGGCCTCCATGGCCGAATTCTATATAAACGACGCATTCGGAGTCAGCCACCGGGCGCACGCTTCGGTCGAGGCGATAACCCACTATTTCGACAACCGCCACAAAGGCGCGGGATTCCTGCTTCAGAAGGAGATAAAATATTTCCATCGTCTGCTCAAGCAACCTACGCGCCCTTTCATGGCTATCGTAGGCGGGAGCAAGGTTTCCGGCAAACTCGAAGCGCTGATAAACCTGCTGCCCAAAGTCGACAAGATGGTCATAGGCGGCGCTATGGCTTTTACATTCTGGAAAGCCCGAGGTTACGAGATAGGCAAATCGCTTGTAGAAGATGATTTGCTGGATGAGGCACGCCACATAATGGATGAAGCGAAAAGGCTCGGGGTCAAATTCTACCTTCCCGTCGATTTTGTGGTGGCGCCGGAGTTCAAGGAAGATGCCCAGGTGAAGTATGTGACTTTCCAGGAGATCCCGTCTGACTGGATAGGGCTCGATATCGGTCTGGCATCCACCCGACTCTTCAGAGAGGCGCTAAGCGATGTGCAGACTATACTTTGGAACGGGCCGATGGGTGTCTACGAGATGGACAAGTTCGCCAGGGGAAGCTTCAAGCTTGCCAACTATGTCGCCGAATCGTATGCGACGAAGATCATAGGAGGAGGTGATACAGCCGATCTTATCCAGCGTGTCGGAGTCGATGACGAGATGACGTTCATATCGACCGGTGGCGGAGCGAGCCTCGAGCTTCTGGAGGGCAAGACACTTCCAGGAATAGCCGCACTTGAGGTGGACGGAGAAGAGGATGAGTAGCAAAATAGTTGCGGCCAACTTCAAGACCAACCATACGCGCCGATCCACCGCGGAGTATGTCGCCTCCCTCGACAGGTTCATGGCCGAAAATGGTATAGGGACACCCGTATATATCTTTCCTCCCGCCACCGCTCTTGAGAACTTCGAAACCGAAAGCGGCATACGCATCGGAGCCCAGAACGCCTATCCGACCGTAAAAGGCTCTTTTACTGGAGAGATAGGTCTGCAGCAGCTCGGAGAGTTCGGTATAGATACCGTGCTCATAGGCCACAGCGAACGGCGACATATTCTCGGAGAGAGCCAGGAGTTCATTGCGAAGAAGTTCGCATGGTTCAAAGAGCAGGGTTTTACAATCTTCTACTGCATAGGTGAACCGCTGGAGGTGCGAGAGGCTGGAGAGGAGGCGGTACGGCGCTATCTTGTGGAGCAGTGCGAGGGTATAGACACCTCTTACGAAAACCTGATAATGGCGTACGAGCCGGTCTGGGCCATCGGCACAGGAAAGACGGCGACACCGGAGCTGATAGAGAAGACGCACTCTATCGTGAAAGCTTTCAGCGAACGCCCGCTTCTTTACGGAGGAAGCGTAAAACCCTCCAACATAGCTGAAATATTGGCCGTACCAGGGTGCGACGGAGCGTTGATAGGAACGGCGAGCTGGGATATTTCGAGCATGCAAAGCATGCTGGAGATAGTTAACAGTGAATAGTGAACGGTGAAAAACTAAAAACTAAAAATTGGGGTGAGCCGCTTTTCGGACTATTATTGTATGGAAAGTAGAAACAGCACTCTTTTGCGTAACAAGAGCTACAGCTTCGCTCTCAGGATTGTAAAACTTTGTCACTGGCTTCAGGAAGAGAAACGCGAATATATACTATGCAGGCAGCTTCTTAGAAGCGGGATGGCCATAGGTGCTTTGTTATATGAAGCGGAGTTTGTACAATCGAGGGCGGATTTTACCAACAAACTGAATATCGCTCTTAAGGAGGCAAATGAAACTCTCTACTGGCTTATGCTTTTGCATGACAGTGAATATATCAATGATAAAATGTTTGATGGCATTAGCCCTGATATAAAAGAGATATTGAAACTTCTGGTATCGAGTGTAAAAACGCTTAAAGCTACAGGTTGAAAACCAAATATTAAAATAGTTTGGAAACGGCGAAGCCGCATTCTGAATTTTTAGTTTTTAGTTTTTAACTTTTCACTAAAGGATTTTTATGATAATGCAGGGAAAACGGGGCCTCATCGTAGGGGTCGCAAACAACAAGTCTATCGCTTACGGAATCGCGAAGGCATGCCGTGAGCAGGGTGCGGAACTCGCTTTTACATATCTGAACGATGCGCTTAAAAAGAGGGTGGAGCCGATTGCGGCAGAGTTTGGCAGCGATATGGTATACCCGCTTGATGTCAGTAAACCTGAAGAGTTCGAGGCCCTTGCGAAGAGCCTTAAAGAGAGGTGGGGGACGTTCGACTTCGTTGTGCATGCCGTAGCCTTTGCTTCCAAAGAGGCCCTGAGCGAGCCCTTCGTGCAGACCTCGAAAGCGGCGTTCGATGTAGCGATGGATGTGTCGGTCTACAGCCTGATAGAGCTGAGCCGCCATATGCTGCCTATGCTCAATCCCGGGGCTTCGATTCTGACACTAAGCTATCTCGGGGCCGAAAAGTACATTCCGAACTACAACGTGATGGGTGTCGCAAAGGCCGCCCTCGAGGCGACGGTCCGCTACCTGGCGGTCGATCTGGGGCATCCGAACGGCATACGCGTTAATGCTATAAGTGCCGGCCCCATCAAGACACTTGCGGCAAGTGGCATAGGCGATTTCAGATTTATAATGAAATGGAACGAGACCAACGCTCCGTTAAGACGCAACGTCACGATAGAGGAGGTAGGCCACAGCGCGATGTATCTGCTCAGCCCGCTTGCTTCAGGGGTGACGGGAGAGGTTCACTATGTGGATGCAGGCTATAATATCATGGGAATGGCGGCGGTTGACGAAGACGAAGAGGGGAGAGCCATTTTGAGATGGGATAAGCAGAAATAGACGTTACTTAAGGTAATAAATAAGCATAATAACCCCTATTTATGCTTAATAATGGTGGTTTAAGTTTACCGTATGATATAATGGCGCTTGCAAGCTAACAAAAAACCCCTAAGGAGTAGGAATGAAATTTGCAAAACTGAGCCTTGCGGCTGTTATGGCAATGGGTGTATCTGCATTCGCGGATGTTCAAAATATAAAAGTAACAGGTGATGCTAAGCTTTACTATAGCACTACCGATGCCAACAACGGAGATCTCTTCGATCAGAAAAGCTCTTCAGGTCAGGCTGCTCTCGATGTAGGCGTCAGTGCCGATCTTGCAGACGGCGTAGCGGGTAAAATCGGCGTCACTATGCTCAATACGCTCGGTCTTGAAAACAACCTGGTAAGTTCTGTATGGGACGGCGGTCTTAGCAACCAGTGGTGGGTAAGCGAAGCGTGGCTGGCGAAGAAGATCGCCAATACCACTGTAAAGGTCGGTCGCCAGACTCTCGACACTCCCCTCGCGTTCACAGAAACTTGGTCTATTGCGCAGAACACTTTCGACGCTGCCGTAGTTCTTAACAACGATATCCCGAATACCACACTCGTAGCCGCATGGGTCGGCCGCGGTAACGGTACAAGCGCTACACCTACAATAGGAAACACAAACTCTGCATTAGCGCCTATAGCATCTTTGGCTGGTGTAGTGAACAATGCACAAAACGGTAACGATCCTTTCGGAACCTATCAGCAAGATGGAGCATACGCATTCGGAGCCGTGACTACGGCGATCCCGATGACAACCGCTCAGGGATGGTACTACAACGTTGAAGATGTAGCTACAGCTTACTGGCTGCAGGCTGACGTAGCTCTGGAAAACGAGCTCAAAGGTCTTGCTCTCGGTGCACAGTATGCAACTCTCAATCTTGATGCGGCAAATACTGATGATGGTGCTATCTGGGCTGTCAGAGTCGGTTATGCGATGGATAACGGCCTCTCTTTCGCCGGAGCGTACTCTTCAAGTGACAAGTCTACAGCCGGGGCGGGATGGAATACCGCTACAACTACCGGAGCGTCTAAGATCTATACAGAGGCATGGTGGAATTATGGTTACGTAACATCAAGTGATGTAGATGCATATAAGCTTTCTGCGGAATATAATGCTGAAGATATTGCAGACTTTACTGTTGCGTATACAAGTACCGATGACGGTTCTTCCACAAAAAATCTGGATGAGTTTACAGTGACTGCAAGCAGATCTTACGGAAGTATTGACACATCGTTGGTCTACTTCAATACAAAGGCTGACGATCAAAACAATGGTGACAGCTATAACACTGTTCAAGTCTACCTGACTTACAACTTCTAATCACTCTGCAAAGATACCTCCAGCCGCTTCCGCATCTGCGGGAGCGGCTTTTTTAATGCCCGAATTTCCATAAATTTGATACAATTGTCCCAAACGGCAAGGAGATCCTGATGCCAAAAAAGATTCTGTTTCTATCGATTCTCTCTATCCTGGCTTTCGCATCGGAGTTCGTCACGCTCGAAGACGGTAGGGTCATAATGCTCAAAGATGACGGCAGGTACGAAGAGGTAACGCTCATCAACAAAAACGGCAAACAGATCGCTCTGAAAAAAGATGGAACATGGGAAGAGGTCTCACAGGAGGTTCCTGTCGTAGAGACGATAGGGAAAAAAACGACGCAAAATAGAGCCGCTTCGTCTGAGCTCGTAAAGAGTCTCATAGGCAGATGGGAGTCTAAAAACGGCGCTTTCGTATATGAGTTTCTCCCTGACGGCACGATGCGCATCAAACGTGACAACAGATGGAGAAGCACGAAATACAAGGTCGATGAGGTCAACGAGAAAAAACGAAACATTGTCCTGAATATCGGAGAGGGCAGCAGACTCGGCTTCCTCTCTATAGGCGGTGAGCACAGAACTTTGCATATAGAGGAGGACAACAAGACGATGCATGATGAGAGCTACAGAGTCAAACATCTGAGGGATCTGGTACTGATAAAAGAGCGATGAGATTATTTGTTAAAAAGTTACTCTATATAGGCGGTATGCTTCTTCTTATCTCGCTTATCTCTTTTATAGCCATACATGCCGCACCCAACAGCTTTTTTGCGGCTGGAGAGCTCAACCCTAATATTACAAAAGAGTCCATAGAACATCTCAAAGCTATATACGGACTCGACAAGCCTCTTTGGGAGCAGTATCTGCGCTGGGTATGGGCTATGCTGCATCTAGATTTCGGACTCTCGTTTTCCAGCGGCAAGGAGGTGATCGACGAAATCGGCACGCGTATACCGATCACACTGACAATTAACGCCGTCTCTATGGTGTTGGTATTAGTAATAGCCCTGAAGCTTGGGATCCGTGCGGCGACGAGGAACGGTACGATGCAGGAGAGGGCGATCAAACAGCTCTCTCTGCTCAGTTTCGCGATGCCATCTTTCTATCTGGCACTTCTTCTCATTCTGCTCTTCGGGCTGAAGCTGGGCTGGTTTCCGATAAGCGGTCTGCACAGTATCGAACCCAAAGATGGGTTGTGGAGACGACTCGACGAGGCGTGGCACCTGGTGATTCCAATCTTTATAATGGTTTTTGGCGGTATCGGAGGGCTTACGATGTATGTACGCTCTTTGACGCTGGAGATTCTCAAAAGCGACTACATATTCTTCGCGAAGGCCAGAGGCATAGACGATGCTGTGATACGCAAAAGGTTCATACTCCCGAACCTTATGCCTTCGCTCATAACGATTCTGGGTCTCTCTCTGCCCGGGCTCATAGGCGGAAGCGTCATAATCGAGTCCATATTTTCGATAAACGGCATGGGTCTGCTTTTTTACCAGTCGGCACTGAGCCGGGACTATCCGGTGATAATGGGCGTATTGATAATTACGGCCTTTTTGACGCTGCTGGGCAACGTACTGGCCGATCTCGCTCTTTGGAAGCTGAATCCGTATGCGAAGAGAGAGTAGTTTTTGGTGAATAGTGAATAGTGGTCGCTTTGCGGCTATCCTAAACTTTTCACTTTTCGTTATTCACCATTCACTGACCGTCAGGTTCCGCCCTACTCCCCGAACAGCGCTTTGAGCGCATCCGGATTCAGCTGTTTCTCCTCTTCGGCGGCCGTTTCGCCGGTCGGGGCCGAGGCTATCTCGTTCAACTCGATCTGATATCCGGTGAGCATCGAGGCCAATCTTATGTTTATTCCGCTTTTTCCTATCGCTTTCGATTTCTGGTCGCTCGGCAGGGTCACCACAGCCTTTTCGCCTTCGATCTTGACACTGCTGATAATGGCGGGGCTGAGGCTTCTGGCAACGAAGATCTCCGGGATCGGAGAGTACTCTATGCAGTCGATATTTTCGTTGTGGAGCTCTTCGCTGACGGCGTTTATCCTCACACCGCGTACCCCTACGGTAGCGCCCACCGGATCGACTCTGGGGCTTACCGCGGTAAGGGCCACTTTCGCCCGCTCGCCCGGGATCCTGGCGGACTTCTCTATAACGACGAGGCCGTCCGCGATTTCGGGAACCTCCTGCTTTAGCAGCTCTTCGAGAAATTTCGGCATCGTACGCGAAATTTCCAGATGGATGCCGAACTTTTTGTCTATTCCGACATATCGCAAAATTCCTTTGATAGTATCTCCGACACGGAACGATTCGCCCTTTATCCTGTTTCGCTTCGGCAAAACGGCCCGAACCTCGTCTATCTCTATATATGTGTTCTGTTCACTGTCTACGCGTGTTACCGGGCCGTTTACAATGGTGCCTATCATCGCTTTGTATTTGTTGAACATCTGCTCTTCGACGAAGCGCTGGATGTGGTATTCGATCTCGTGATAGAGAGCCGAAGCCGCATTGCGTCCGTAATCTTCCAAAACGACCTCGCTTGTAAGCTCGTCGCCAAGCTCTGCATCAGGATCTATCTCTTTCGCTTCGTCTATGGAGATATATTTTTCAGGTTCGTCTACAAGTTTTGGGTCCATCGGCTCGACGACTGTTATCTTCTGGTAAAGAGCGTAGCGCTTGTTTTTTTCGTCGATTTCGGCTTCGAAGTCGCACTCTTCGCATATAACCCGTTTCGCGGTCTGAACGAGAGCCGTTTTGAAAGCCTCTTTCGCCGATTCCGGCGGCAGCCCTTTTTCATGGGCAATGGAGTCGATAATATCGATAATTTTTTCCATTCTTCAACAGTTCCTTCTATAAAAATTTATCTGATTTTTTATGCGCAGTAGAAGAGGTTTTCCTCGGTTGTGCAGCGATTGAGACATACATTATACTGAAAGCAATCTTTATCATTTATAAAAGCTTTACCTTTGTTTCGCTACAATATATCATTGATGTATACAAACGTTACGCACTTTATATAGAGGAAAGATTACATGGAACTGAAAGCGGCAAGAACGGAACTAAACGCCAAACCGAAATCGATCACGGTAGAGAAGATAGAGAAAGAGCTCGAAAAAGAGGGGCAGAAGATCTTCTATTTCGACAGGGAGAACTCCCACAAAGATCTTATGGAGATGGTGGAGCATTTCGAAGTGAAGGGCTACAGTGTCTACTTCAGGGAGATCCGTTTCGGACTTAACGAAAACGATTACCTCTATGAAGTCCATATACTGAGTTGATCCGGGAGAGCTGACTTAGTGGGCAAAAAGTACTATATCGAGACGCTCGGCTGTGCGATGAATGTTCGCGACAGCGAGCATATGATAGCCGAGCTGACACAGAAAGAGGGTTACGAGGCTGCGGAAAGCCTCGAAGAGGCGGATCTTATTCTGATAAACACATGCAGTGTGCGCGAAAAACCGGTTCATAAACTCTTCAGCGAGATCGGTCAGTTTACAAAGAGAAAGAAGAGCGGAGCCAAGATCGGCGTCTGCGGATGCACGGCCAGCCACCTGGGTGAAGAGATTTTAAAGAAGGCTCCTTCAGTCGACTTTGTGCTCGGAGCCAGGAATGTCAGCAAAATAACGGAGGTTATCCACCGTCCCAAAGCTGTGGAGGTAGAGATAGACTACGACGAGAGCGGCTACGCTTTCGGGGAGTTCAGAACATCTTTGTATAAAGCCTATATCAATATCTCTATCGGCTGTGACAAGCAGTGTTCGTTCTGCATAGTTCCGCATACGCGCGGAGAGGAGATATCCATTCCCGCAAACCTGATAGTACAGGAGGCGAGAAGAGCGGCGCAGAGCGGTGCGAAAGAGATCTTCCTGCTCGGACAGAACGTAAACAACTACGGCCGCCGTTTCAGCGGTGAACATCCGAAGATGAGTTTTACCGATCTATTAAGAGCCGTCAGTGAAATCGAAGAGGTGGAGCGCATAAGGTTCACTTCGCCTCATCCGCTCCATATGGACGATGAGTTCCTCGACGAGTTCGCCAAAAACCCCAAAATCTGCAAATCTATGCATATGCCGCTCCAGAGCGGCTCAAGCCGGATACTTAAAAGCATGAAGCGCGGCTATACCAAAGAGTGGTTCCTGCAGAGGGCTGCAAGGCTTAGGGAGACGGTGCCGGATGTATCGATCAGTACAGATATAATCGTGGGATTTCCGGGCGAGAGTGACGAAGATTTCGAAGATACGATGGATGTGGTCGAGAAGGTGAGATTCGAGCAGATATTCAGCTTCAAATACTCCCCCAGGCCCATGACTCCGGCTGTCGATTACGAAGGTCAGGTTCCGGAAGAGATCGGATCGGCACGTCTGGCGAGGCTTCAGGCACGTCACAACGAAATGCTCGACGAGATGAAGGGCGAGAGGCTCGGGAGGGTCTACGATGTATACTTCGAGGAGCTGAGACCGGGAGGCCGTGCGGCCGGACGTAGCGACAACAACTGGCTGGTTCAGGTAGAGGGAAGCGAAGAGCTTTTGGGCAGAACACTACCGGTCAAAATCGTAGAGACGAGCCGCCTCGGAAACGTGGGGGTAGTTGTTGCGTAAGCGGCTCATCCGCCGGCTCTCTCTTCTTCTGATACCCCCACTTGGCTTTTTGATCATCCGGTTTTTGTACATTACCAACAGAAAGAGATGGCACATAAAAGGAGAGCTTCCGGATACTCCGGTGGTGGTGGCATTCTGGCACGCCGAACTCCTGCTGGCTCCGTTCATCTACAAAAGAGTCGCCCCCGGACGCCGTGTCGATGTGATGATAAGCGAACACTTCGACGGTGAACTGATTGCCAGAACCATGAGGTTTTTTGATATAGGAGCGATACGCGGCTCCTCCAGCCGAGGTGCCGCAAAGGCGCTGATACAGGCGATCAGGAAGATAAAAGTCGGAGGTACGGACGTAGCCATAACGCCGGACGGACCCAAGGGCCCCAGACATACACTCTCTGACGGAATCGTGGCGATTGCGCGTAAAAGCGGAGCCCCTGTCGTCATATTCAACTATAGACCATCGAAGTATAAACAGGCCAAGAGCTGGGACCGTTTTTTGATTCCCATGCCGTTCGGGACTATCGACTTTTTCTGTTCCGAACCGATATATATATCCGATATGGAGCCCGAAGAGGCCAAAACGCTGATTTGTGAAAGGATGCTAGAGCATGCAATCTAGGATGGTTTACGCAATTTTGGCCGTCTCTCTTCTTGCCGCTATGGCCATTTTTGCGCTTACGAATCCCTCCTACGAGAAGGCGTTTGAGGCAAGGTGGCAATATTTCATGGGCAATTATGATGAAGCCTACAAGATTGCGAAAGAGGCTTACGAGCTCGACTCATATAACCGAATGGCCTTTACTGTCATGACTCAGACTGAAGTAGCAAAGCGGTATCTGGACTATATAAGAGAGGGTGAGCGCTATCTCGATCTGATAGAAGATGCAGCAAACCATCCGCCGATTGGAGAAGCCGACAAGGTACGTATCAAAATGATGTGTGAGATTATGATAGGCAAGTATGAACAGCTCTCATCGACGAAACTTACCGATAAAGAGCTGGTGGAGCGGGCGAAAGAGATATACGAGAAGTTCAAGAGCCTGTATGCGTCGTTGTTTAAGCAAAAATAGTTTAAGATAATAAAACTGTGTAAAAACCAGTGTTTAAATCGACCCAAAGGTAGAGCGTGGGCAAGCTTGGACACTATTTCTGGCCGAAGACGGCTCTTCTTTTCTATGTTTTCGAAGAGAAGATACATTGTGCTTTCGGTTATATCGAAGAGGGGGAGTTCGATATAGAGCAGAGACGGGAAATAGATCTGTCAGACAGCTCGGAACTCACCCGATGGCTGGAAGAGATTCGCCAGACCTACCCCAAGACCTACGTCTGCTCGATGCTCGATACGACCAATCAGGGTGCGATACCCGAGTGCTCCAAAGCGTCGCTCGAAAAGTACGGCATAGATGCCGCATTGGTCCATACGCTCTGTGTGGACGACAGCTGGCTTGCATATACCTCTCTCGTTGAGATGAAGTGGTTCGAGCAGAGGTTCAAAGGGGTGGAGTTCGATCTTCTCTACTCACCTTTCGTGCTGCTCTACAGAAAGTGCATGCCGATGCTCGATAGAAAGCCGGCACTCTTTATGCTGCATCAAAACGGTGTAGTTTTTTTTGCAGTCTTTTCAAAAGAGAGGCTCTGGTTCGCCCAGGTGCTAATCATCTCTCCGGGCGCCGAGAGTGAAGTGGCGGCCGATATGCAGGAGGATGAAGCGGTGGAGTTGGCTTTCGATCTCGAGATGATAGATGAAGAGGTGGAGTCCATAAGTGATGCGGATTTGCTCGGAGAGTTCAAGGAGGATCTGGAGGAGGAGCGTTCCGGTGAAGATGAGTCGGCATTCGAACTGCTGGAGTACAATCTGAACTTTTTCGAAGAGATGAAAGGGGCGCTTTCACGCTTCTATCATGACGATCGATATAGTCACGACTTCATCGAACGGGTTACCATCTTCGATATGGACGATCTTGGAGGAGACCTTGTGCGATATATCGAAGATGAGCTCTTTATGAAGGCGAGTCTGCACTCTTTCGATCCTATAGAGGTCATGGCCGAACTTGTTGCCCATGATTTGGAGGGGTAGATGAGTTACAGTTTCATAAAGCCCAAAAGAAAACCCAAAATCGATTCGGAAAGCAGAATGATCATGCTTTTCGGGGCCGTAACGGCTCTTCTGATCTTCGGCTTCACAGCATACATTCTTCTAAAGAGAAGCTCGATGCAGACGGAGATCGTCTCCATGCGCACCAAGACAGAGTCGTTCCACCTTGAAAGCATGGAGTTCAAAAAGGAGATAGCACGTATCGAGCGTCTGGCTCGGAAGTACGACACCATCAGCACAAACAATACCCTTATGAAAGAGAGTATTCAAAATCTGTTCGATCTGGTGCCGGACCAGATTACGCTGACCAAAGCGATACTCGACAGGAACGGTCTCGTTCTATACGGGGTCACCCCTTCCAAGGATGTATACAACTATCTGCTGCTTGCACCTCTGAAATCGGTGTTTCAAAGAAACGTCACTACATTCTATCCGCTCGAAAACGGCTGGTGGCGTTTCGTTTCGGTAAACGAGGGGAGCATAGAGGCCGGAAGCGAGGTTGAAGAGTGAGCCTGAAAGAGGTGCGTCTTGTACGGATGCTGATATGGATTCTGCTCTATCTTGTCATACTTTTCGTGCTGATTTTCGCGGTCGTCATTCCATCCGTAAAAGAGTATAAACGTGTCAACGGCGAATATACGCGGAGCAAAGCCGAGTTTATGGCTGCCGAGCAGGAGCACGACGAGATTTTCGACAGGCTGAAGGTGCTGCAGAGCAAGCATAGAAAAATCACCGAAGCTTTCGAAAACAGATGGGACGAGAAGATTTTTATAAAGAGTGCCGAGAAGTTTTTTCAAAAGGCCGATCTAAAACCGGTAGACGTGAACCTCTCCGATCCGCATTTCAAAATATACGAGCTCAACGCTATGACAAAGATGGAGTCTCCTCAAAATTTCTACCGCTTTTTGGATGCGCTTCCGTCGCTGCCCTATGTGATACAGGCGGATTTCCCGATCGCTTTTCGAGCCGGCAAGGGTGAGATCGAGGGAGTATTCAGGATCAGAGTTTTCGAAGAGAGAGGCAAAAAGAGTCAGGAAGAGAGCGACGAGAGCAACTCTTCGTCGGCTCCGATGTAGAAGAGATAGGGCCTGATTTTCGGCGGAATTTTTAGCTTTCGGCAGAGCTCTTTGAAAGTTTTGGGCATAACGACATCCATATATGGTGCTATCCATATCCTCTCGTCCATAATTACTACCGCCCACTCCCCTCCGACAACCACCGAGCCCTTTTCTTCAATCTCCTCTTTCTGTGCCGCCGAAAGCATATATCCCTTCTCTTTAAGGACTCTGTCTATGCGGCGAATCGCCGCCGTATCGCTTTCTGGACGCCTCATAAGTGTCACTTTTCGGAGCGTGAAGAGGGTTTCGGCCTGTTGGAGAAGCTCCTCTTTGTCTTTGAGCATATAGCGGAAGCTTCTTGCGATTCCATCCGCACACTCCTTCATCAGGAACGCCGCAGCCTCTTTTCTGAATCTATTCCTGGTATACCTGTCGCTGAGGTTGGTTTCGTCGATAAAGTATTTCGTTTTGTGCTCTTCAAGATAGTCGAGAAGCCTCTTTTTGGGTGTAAAAAGAAGCGGTCTTACCAGGTAGTAGCCCTCTCTGTGCTCCACCGGCCGCATACCGACGAATTCGACGGTACCGCACCCTTTGCAAAGCTGCATAAGTCCCCACTCCAGCATATCGTCGAGTTGATGGGCCGTGATCAGGTTTTGGTACCCGTAACGCGATATCAGATCTTCGAAAAAAGCGTATCTCTCCTCTCGCGCAAGTCGCTCGAAATCGCTCGATGCGATGGTGCATCTGTGGATATATACTTTTTTGCCATCTTTTTCGGCCAGCTCTTTTGCGTATATCTCCTCCTCTATGCTCTGGGGCCTGGTCCCGTAGTTGACGATCGCTATATCGAAATCTATATCTCTCTCTTTAAGAAGATGGTAGAGTGCGCTCGAGTCGACTCCGCCCGAAAATGCGAGCAGACTCTTCGAGCCCTGGAGCTTTTCGAGAGCCTCTCTATCGAGCATCTACGATACGTCCCAGAAGCTGCGTACCCGCAAGCTGTGTTATCTCTACCGTGTATAGAGCGCCGAATTTCAGATCTTCCAGATCGCTCTCGTTTATCAGCAGCTCTCCGTCGATATCGGGAGCCCAGAGCAGGGGCCTGGCCGATAGCAGGAACTCATGCTCGTCGCTGGGCCCCTCCACGACGGCTTCTACCCTTTTGCCCACCATCTTTTCGAGCGATTTGAGTGTCGATCTCTCCACGGTCGAAGCGATAGTCTCGAGACGCTTTGCGATCGTTTCGGGGTCGACCTTTGGTTTCAGTTCGTAAGAGTCGGTTCCCTCTTCGTCGGAGTACTCGAAAACGTTCACCCTGTCGAAGCCGAACCCCTCTATATAGTCGCAAAGATGGCCGAACTGCTCATCGCTCTCGGTCGGAAAACCGACGATCACGCTCGTTCTGACGAAGCTGTTTTCGACGCTTCTCATCGCTTTGAGCAGGGTATCGATATTTTCGCTCCCTATGCCGCGCTTCATTCTCTTTAAAATCTCGGGATCTATATGCTGAATAGGCATGTCGAAGTAGTTTTGAAAAACGGGCGACTTTGCTATTTTATCGATCAGTTCCAGTGAGGTCGTGCTCGGGTAGAGGTAGAGTATCCGTGCGCTCTTTACCCCCTCTATCTTCTCTACGACATCGATGAGTCTTATGAGACCGTCTCTCCCCCCCATGTCGTATAGGTAGCTGCTGGAGTCTTGCGATATGAAGCTGAAGTCGTAAAATCCTCTCTCCGTAAGACGCCTGACCTCTTTTTCCACACTTTCGAGAGTTCTTGAGTGCAGTTTCCCCTTGAATCCGGGAATCGCACAGAAACTGCAGCTCTGATTACACCCCTCGGCCAGTTTGATATATGCGTGCGAAGAGGAGCCGGTTATTATTCGCTCCTGGTTGTCGCTTAAAAAGACGTGCGGAGTGAAACGGCTCCGTTTCGCTCTTATCAGTTCGTCTATCTTGTCGTAATCTCCGACTCCCGTGAAGATGTCGACTTCTGGCATCTCCTTTTGGAGCTCCTCTTTGTATCGTTCGCTCAGACACCCCGCCATAATCAGAAGTGAGTCCTCTTTGCGGGCTTCATGAAGGTTCAGAACCGTCTGTATGCTCTCCTCCTTGGCCGCATCTATAAAGCCGCATGTATTGACGATGATCACATCCGCTTCATCCGGTGCGTCGGTCATCTCGAAACTTTTCAGTCGTCCTAGCATCACTTCGGTATCTACAAGGTTTTTGGTACATCCCAGCGAAACGACGTGCAGTTTTCTGTTCATATCGATCCTAAATATTTTTCCGAATTCTACCATATATTGTAATGTGGTTAACGAAGATAAATATGATGGATTTTCACAATAAATTCACATTAAATACGTTAACATATGCCGGCAAAAACAGAAGATTGAGGAGGAGTTATGAAAAAAATCGTTGCAATGGGACTTGTAGGGTGTGCCTTATTGGCAGCCGACCCGGTCGGAACCATGAAACAGAGTGTAGAACTGGGCTATATCGGGTCCACCGGAAACTCGGAGAGCCAGTCTCTCAATGCCGCGTACAAAAACGACTATCAGTACGCTGCAGATACCGATATGCACTTTAAAGCCGACATCCTTTACGGTGAAAAGAGCGGAGTCAAATCGGATGAGCGATACAGGCTTTTTTACAATGTAAACCGCTATATTAATAGCGACCTTTTCGCTTACGGTGAAGCTTCGGCGATCAGAAACACCTTCGAAGGTTACAACCAGCAGTACAACCTGGGTGCAGGTCTGGGGTACAATATATTGAAAGATGAGAAGCAGAGCCTGAAAGGCAGGGGCGGTCTGCAGTTCAGAAGAAGCAACTACACATCGCAGCCGCACGACAACTTCTACTACCTTAAAGGCGGCCTCGACTATCTCTACAACTTCAGCAAAACCAACCAGTTCACCGCCAACTGGAATCTGCTCGACAATCTCAAGCGCATCAAAGATTACGAAACCGTCGTGAATCTGGGTCTTAAGATGTTGATAGTCGATCAGCTCTCTTTCAAAATGGGTTTCGAGATCAAATATGACAACGTTCCTCCGCAGGGTAAAAAGAAGACAGACACAACCACTACGGCGGGCATAGTCTACACTTTTTAATCGGCTCTGCAACGGAACTCTTCGGTACCGCAACGGCTACAATATCCTAACGGGCATTGCTCGTCAGGTCTTTAAGGAGTTGAATCGATCATGGGTATGGACTTTCTGAAAGATATAGATGTAAACCACTTTGCGGATCTTGGCGTGACATACGGTCTGAAGCTGATCGGTGCCATAGCGATATTTGTCATCGGGAAATGGATCGCCAAAGCTGTTATGAATAGCATAAAGAAGCTGATGGAGCGGGGCAAAGTTGAAGCTACACTCGTCTCTTTCACAGGCAGCCTGGTATATGTCGTTTTGATGATCGTCGTCATAATGGCGGCACTCAACAATCTCGGCGTAAACACTACGTCGTTCGTAGCCATTTTGGGTGTGGCAGGCCTGGCTGTAGGTCTGGCGCTGCAGGGGACGCTCTCGAATGTCGGTGCGGCTGTTCTGCTGATACTGTTCAGGCCGTTCAAGGTAGGTGACTTCGTCGAAGCCGGCGGTACCGCCGGTGTGGTCGAGGAGATAAACATGTTCTCTACCATATTCAAAACGGGTGACAACAAAGTCGTTATCGTTCCGAACGGTGCCGTTATAGGCGGGACCATAACAAACTACTCCGCCAAAGAGACAAGACGGGTAGAGTGGACCTTCGGCATAGGCTACGACGATGATCTGAAGCTTGCCAAGAAGACACTGGAAGAGATTCTTGCCGAAGATGAGCGCATTCTGAAAGATCCGGCACCTTTTGTCGCCGTTTCGGAACTTGCGGACAGCAGCGTAAATTTTGTCTGCCGTGTCTGGGTAAAGAGCGGCGACTACTGGGGAGTCTATTTCGATAAGATCGAGAAGGTTAAGCTCGTCTTTGACGAAAAGGGTATCAGTATCCCGTATCCGCAGATGGATGTCCATCTGGACAGACCTGAGCAGGCCCGATAGGAGACCCCTCTCTTTCTCCCCCTGCGGAGAGAACCCCTCCAGCCACTATCTTCGGCTATAATATCTACATGAAAATCAAAAGCAACCTATGGTTTGAGAGTGATGAGAAGGCCTTTTTCGGAAAAGGTAGGATAGAGCTTCTGGAGCAGATTGAGCGCCACGGCTCCATATCCAAAGCGGCCAAAGCGATGAAGATGAGCTACAAAGCCGCATGGGATGCGGTGAACGAGATGAACTCTTTGAGCAGAGAGCCCATTGTCGCCAAAGAGACCGGAGGCAGAGGCGGGGGCGGAACGAGGCTTACCGAAAAGGGACAGGAGTATATCAGGATATACAAAGAGATATCTTCGCTTCAAAAAAGACTATTCGATCTTGTTAGCGAGCAGGCTGTGGAGTCGGACAGGCTCCGCTCATTGAGTCGGCGGCTGACGCTTCAGACGAGCGCCAGAAACCAGTATCTTGGAAGGGTTGTAAGAGTGGAGTGCAGGGAGGTTGAGTGCGAAGTCGAGCTCGATATAGGTGATGGTGAACTGATAAGGGCACTCATCACAAGCGTAAGCGCTGAAAAGATGGGGATCGAAACGGGTATGGAGATTTTTGCCCTTATCAAAAGCAGCTGGGTCAAGCCTGCATTGAAAGCGCCTGAAAAGAGCGGTGCGAATATGCTTGCGGTGAGAGTGGAGTCTATCGTCGAAGATGGCGAATTTACCGAAATTGGACTCGTTTTAAGAAACGGTACGAGAGTCGTTTCGGTCGTAAAAAGGGGTGAGGCGGAAGCGGCCGGGCTGGAAAAAGGGTCTGCGGCATACGCACTCTTCAGCCCCTCGGACGTCATTCTGGCCAGATGATTCTAGGTGATTACCGATTTTACGCGAAAGCGTAAAATCGTCTCGAAATCCGAGATTTCGAAGCTTCAGGGGGTTGTAGGGCCGGTCAGGCCCTGCCAAATTGCGGGCTTTGCCTGGAATTTGCGTTACATCGGTGTGGCAATAAAGCTTCGATTCAGCAATATGGGCATACAATTCGTTATATATATTTTTATATAACGAATATTTGAAAGCCGAAATCGGTAAGGGTGTATCGCCGTTTCTGCAAAGGATCTATGTGAGAGTCGTAGCGACAGTTCTGCTTCTGCTTTTTTGCTCCGTTGCATCGGGCGGCCCTATAACCGTAGCGGCTGCGGCAAATGTCTACTACGTCGTGGATGAGCTTCGTACCGCTTTCAAAAAGAGCAGCGGTATAGATATCAGAACCGTCGTCGCCTCTTCGGGTAAGCTTACGGCCCAGATAGAGAACGGCGCGCCCTACGATATCTTTCTCTCCGCCGATATGAAGTATCCGCAGCGCCTGAAGAGAGAGGGCTTCGCGTTAAACGAGCCGAGGGTCTACGCGACCGGTTATCTGGTGGTATGGACTCTTGAAGATATAGATATAAAAGATTCTCTTTTTTCGCTGAAGGGAGGTTCGATCGAACGTATAGCTATACCGAACCCGAAGAGCGCCCCCTACGGCGTAGAGGCGCTGAAAGCTCTGAAAGCGGCGGGTATTTACGAGGAGCTAAAGAGCAGGCTCGTTTACGCCGAGAGCGTTTCCCAGACAAACAGGTACATATTCTCCAAAGCCGTCGATGCCGGTATTACGGCAAAATCGGTCGTACTTTCGCCGAATATGGCCGGCAGGGGGCATTATGTGGATGTAGACCCCTCTTTGTACGATCCCATAGAGCAGGGAGCCGTCATCTTGAAGCATGCAAAGAGTATGGGGGAGAGAGATGCGAGGGCCTTTTACGACTATCTCTTCGGCCCCGAGGCTCGGGCAATACTGAAAAAGTACGGGTACGGTGTGAAATGAACAGACTCAAAGGGAGGGTCACGGCCGTCGAGAGCTCGGGAGAGCTTACGCGTGCCGATGTAGAGTGCGGAGATACGACGCTTACGGCGTTCATCATGGGCGGTGTGCAAGAGAGCCGCCGTATCGAAGAGGGAAGCGGTGTATGGATCCTTTTCAAAGAGAGTGAAGTGGCGCTTGCCAAAGATTTCAGTGGTCTTATCAGCCTCAGAAACAGGTTCGAGGGCAGAATAGAATCGATAGAGCGTGGAGAGCTGTTGGCGGAGGTGGTGCTTAGATACGGAAACGATACGATCGTCTCGATAATCAGCCGCCGTGCATGCGATGCGATGAGACTGAAAATCGGCGAACATGTCACCGCACTTGTCAAGGCGAACGAGATCACGCTGATGGAGCTATCATGAGCGATGCCGCATTCTGGTCTACGATGGCGCTGACATTCAAACTGGCTTCGGTGACCACTCTGATACTTCTTCTTTTTGGTATACCTCTGGCCTACTATCTCTCCATGAGCAGATCGCGCATAAAGCCGGTCGTGGAGACGGTAGTCAGTATGCCCCTGGTGCTACCTCCCACGGTTCTGGGCTTCTACCTGCTGGTCGCGTTCAGTCCGGAAAACGCTTTCGGCAGGTTTTGCGAAGAGGTTCTGGGTTTCAGGCTCGTCTTTTCGTTCTGGGGCCTCGTTCTGGGATCGGTCATATTCAGCCTTCCATTCATGGTACATCCGGTGCAGTCGGCTCTTCAGTCTCTTCCCGCCTCTTTGACCGAAGCCGCACAGATGCTTGGCAAATCGAAAACGACGATTCTCTTTAGGGTACTGCTGCCAAACATAAAGCCCTCACTTCTTACCGGGATAGTGATAACGTTCGCGCATACGGTCGGGGAGTTTGGAGTGGTTTTGATGATAGGCGGGAATATTCCGGGTGAGACCAGGGTCGCATCGATCGCAATCTACGATGAGGTGGAGGCGCTCAACTACGCCGCCGCCAACCACTATGCGATGGTACTCTTTGCGGTTACATTCTCAATTTTGCTGCTGGTCTACCTGGTAAACCGCTCCTTTTTACAAAAGATGTAAGATGGTAGAGATAGATGTTTCAAAACGGCTCCATTCGGCCGAAGGCGATATAAAGCTGAAGGTATCGGCCTCTTTTAAAAGAGGCGATTTCGTGGCGTTTTTCGGAGAGTCCGGTGCGGGTAAAACAACGATTCTGCGTATGGTGGCGGGGCTTTTGAAACCGGACTCCGGGCGCATCGCGGTAGATGGAGAGGTGTGGTTCGACAGCCATGAAGGGGTCGACCTGCCTCCGCAAAAAAGAGAGGTTGGATTTGTCTTTCAAGACTACGCCCTCTTTCCCAATATGAGCGTCGAAGAGAATCTCAGGTTCGCTCTTCAAAAAGGGGGTGACCCCGCGATCGTAGATGAACTTATCGATACGGTCGGGCTCGGTGCGCTTGTTTCGAGGTACCCTTCGGCGCTTTCGGGAGGCCAGAGACAGAGGGTCGCGGTCGCCCGCGCACTCGTAAGGCGGCCGAAGATCCTTCTTCTGGACGAGCCGCTCTCGGCACTTGATCACACTATGCGCTCGAAGCTCCAGGAGGAGCTGGCCGATATCCACAGGAGGTTCGGTTTGACCACGGTACTCGTCAGCCACGACCCGAGCGAGATATTCAGGCTCTGCAACCACGTTTTCAAAATAGAAGATGGTGCCGTAATAAAAGAGGGGAGTCCGTCCGAACTATTCGTAAAAGAGAGGATAGGAAGCAGCTTCAAATTCACCGGAGAGGTGCTCGCTATAGAGAAGTGCGAAATGGTCTACCTGCTGAGCGTAGCGATCGGAACGCAGATAGTAAAGATAATGGCTACGAAAAATGAGCGTGAAGGGCTTAAAACCGGAAGCAGGATCCAGATCGTATCGAAGGCGTTCCACCCGATGATTTTCAAAATAGAGTCTTGAGATGCGGATTGTAGTTATGATCTTATCGAAGTGGTGGCCAGAGGCAGAATCGAACTGCCGACACGCAGATTTTCAGTCTGCTGCTCTACCGACTGAGCTATCTGGCCGCCGTTTGAGTGGTCGAAATTATATGTGAAATCCCCTTAAAAACTGCTGATTGTTTTTTTGAAGATTTCGCCTCTCTGGATGTAGGAGTCGAACTGATCGAGGCTCGCCGCCGCGGGTGAGAGGAGGGCCACGGAGTCGGCCGTATGCTCTTTGTCTATCTCTTCGACGGCCATTTCGAGCTCTTTGCAAAGAAGGCACTCTATGGAGCGCTCTTTCGCCATTTCGCAGATTCTCTCGGCGTTTGAACCTATGGCGAAGATTTTGACGTCGTACTCTCTGAGCGCATCGAACAGAGGTGTCAGCTCTACACCCTTGTCGTCGCCTCCGAGAATCAGGAGAATGCGCCTTTTTCTGTGCGGAACAAGAGCCTGCAAGGTCGCATCGATGTTCGTCGCCTTCGAGTCGTTTATCCAGAGTCTGCCTCTGGAGTCTCTCAGGCGCTCCTGGCGGTGCGGGTCTACCCCGAAGCTGTTTATCGCATCGTAATCCACTTCGTCGAAGAGTATTCTGCTCACTCCCAGAGCGAGAACCGCATCGAGCGCGAAAGCCCCCTCGAAATCGATTTTTTCAATATCTATGTCGAAGTAGCCAGCAAGGCTTCGCGGGTCTTCGTAGGCTACCTTGAACCCTTTGGAGGGGGTATGGGCAAGGCTTTTGGGCAGAATTATCGCTTCTCCTTCGCGCATCGAAGCGAGGGGTTTGAGTTTGTCGGAAATATAGCCCTCTTCGGAGCCGTGCCACCCCAGATGGTCCGGCGTAACCGGAAGGAGCAGGTATAGATCGGGTTTTGCATATTTTGTGTAGTGGAGAGTGAACGAACTGGTCTCCAGCACCCATATGGGAGCTCTTTCGTCGAGCTCAGCAAGAGGGGTACCGATGTTGCCCCCGCTTACGGCTCCCCGTTTTTTGAGCATATGGGTCACCATCTTGGTGGTGGTGGTTTTGCCGTTCGTGCCGGAGATCCAGATGGTGAACGGGTGTTCGTTGTTCGTTGTTCGTTGTTCGTTATTAGTGATTTGCCGGAGGTAGTTTCGGCCTTTTTCCGATAGGAAGAGGTCATATTCGCTTATCAGGTTTTTTGCCTTTTTTACAAGCGGGTGGCTCGGCGGGAAGCCGGGGCTCGGAATCTGCAGGTCGCTTTTGGTCTCATCGAAAAGCGAAGGTGGAAGCAGAAGGTTTCCGTCTTCATCCCGCTGCGGTACCGTCACCTTGTCGTCGAAAAAGGTAAAAGGGCCGAAACGCTTGGCGATGGCGCGCGTAGTCCTGCCGTATCCGAACATGGAGATTTTCATATGTAAAAACCTCTCCAGTCATCCTCAACACACAAACGACGAATGACGAACAACGAACGACTATCGACCATCATCTTATCTTCAGCGTTATCAGCGCGACGAGGTTGGCGATGAAGGCTATTATCCAAAATCTGACTATGATCTTGTTCTCCGCCCACTGCTTCATCTCGAAGTGGTGGTGTATCGGCGCCATCAGGAATATCCTTTTGCCGCGCAGCTTGTAGCTTCCCACCTGGGCTATGACCGAAACGGTCTCTATTACGAAGATGAGCCCTATGAGTATGAGAAGAATTTCGCTCTTGCCCAGAATCGCCATATATCCCAGAAACGCACCGACCGCCAGGCTGCCGCTGTCTCCCATGAAGACCTCCGCCGGGTTGCAGTTGTACCACAAGAAACCTATCAGTGCGCCGCTCAGGGCCGCCGCGATCACGGCGACTTCGCCGACACCTATGATTTTGGGCCAGAGCAGGTAGTTGCTCAGTACAGCGTTTCCGGTTACATACACTATGACACCCAGAGAGAAGAGAGCGAATATCGACGGAACGGTAGCGAGCCCGTCGAGCCCGTCGGTGAGGTTTACGGCGTTGCTGGCCGCCACTATCACCACCGCCCAGAATATGAGCGCACCCCACCCCATGTCGAAGATGGCGAATTTGACGAACGGTACATAGAGGCTGCTGTCGAAGCCTGTATAATATAGCAGGAATGCACCGATGCCGAGCCCAAGCAGCATCTGAAGGGCGAATTTGGCCCGGGCGCTGAGGCCGTGGAGGTTGTTTTTGCTGACAATCTTTCCGAAGTCGTCACCGAACCCCAACGCGCAAAACGATATGAGGGTAAAGAGAGCCCCTACTGTGTACGGGTTCGAAAGGTTGGCGCTCAGCAGCGTGGCGATAACCGTGGAGAAGACAAAGACTACTCCGCCCATCGTGGGTGTGTCGCTCTTTTTCAGATGCGTTTTGGGTGCGAATTTGTTTATGGGCTGACTCGCCTTTTTCGATTTCGCCCATGCGATGAAAAGAGGCATAAGATAGATTGTCAAAACAAACGCGATGAAAAACGCGAAGCCCGCCCGGACCGTGATGTATTGAAATAGGTTGACGTCCATATGACGGAAGAACCAGTAGAGCATATCGTTTAATACCTGTACATTAATATTTTAAAAGTATAATTTTAATATAGTTGCGCATAAAATTGCATAAATCCGCAACGGAACTGGTTAAGGAATATAAACGTGGCAAAAAAGTGCATACTGATAATAACCGACGGTATAGGGTACAAACCCAACGGCAGAGCGAACGCTTTCGAGTCGGCCGAAAAACCGACATACGATGAGCTCTTCAGGAGCGTGCCTCACTCGCTCATCCATACATACGGCCTGCATGTCGGTCTTCCGGAAGGGCAGATGGGAAACTCCGAAGTGGGCCATATGACCATCGGCAGCGGAAGGGTCCTCTATCAGGATCTTGTGAAGATATCGCTTGCACTGAAGGATGGAACTCTCGAAGAGAATGAAGTGCTGCAGGAGCTCCTTTCAAAAAGCGGCAGGATTCATCTTGTCGGCCTGATGAGCGACGGCGGGGTTCATTCGCACATCGAGCATACGATCGGGCTTGCGAAGATCGCCGCAAAAATGGGAAAAAGAGTCTTCCTGCACCTGATCACCGACGGGCGTGACGTATCTCCCACTTCGGCGCCGGAGTATCTGAAACAGCTGGAGGAGATTCTGGATGAAAAGATAACCGTAGCCACCCTCGGCGGCCGCTTCTACACGATGGATCGGGACCAGAGGTGGGAGCGGGTGGAAAAAGGGTACCGGGCCATAGCCCTGGCTGAACCGAAAACAGACCTGTCGCCGCTTCAGTATGTAGAGAACTCATATGAAGAGGGGGTGACTGACGAGTTCATCCTGCCGACTGCGTTTGACGGATACGAAGGGATGCGGGAGGGTGACGGCGTGCTGTTCACCAACTTCCGCAGCGACAGGATGAGAGAGATCGTAACCGCCCTGGGTGATCCGAATTTCGACAGATTCGAGCGCAAGCCGCTCCATCTGCATATCGCCACGATAACGGAGTACGACAAGAGTTTCGCCTATCCTGTACTTTTTAGAAAAGAGGTGCCCAAAAATACGCTGGCTGAGGTTGTCTCCGATACGGGTCTAAGCCAGCTTCATACAGCGGAGACGGAGAAGTACGCCCACGTCACTTTCTTTTTCAATGGCGGAGTGGAGGAGCCTGTGGTGAACGAGTCGAGAGTGCTTATTCCAAGCCCGAAGGTCAAGACCTACGATATGAAGCCCGAGATGAGCGCGCCGGAGGTGGGCGATGCGGTACTTACGGCGATGGATGAGGAGTACGACTTCATCGTAGTGAACTTCGCGAACGGAGATATGGTGGGCCATACAGGAAACTTCGAAGCCGCCATAAAGGCGGTCGAAGCGGTCGACAGGGAGCTTGGCCGTATCGTCGAAAAGGCGAAGCTGAAAGGTTATCGAATGGTGCTCACTTCGGACCACGGCAACTGCGAAGAGATGGTGGACGAGAATGGAAATATCCTTACAAACCATACGGTAGGCGATGTCTGGTGCTTCGTGATGGCCCCGGGAGTCGAAGAGGTGAAACCTGGCGCGCTCAACAACATAGCCCCCACGGTTTTGAAACTGATGGAGTTGCCGATTCCCGAAGAGATGGATGAGCCGCTGATTTGAGCGAGCGAAAACGGCCATCAGGCACTATTCGTTTTTCACTTTTCACTAACTGATTTTACGCAAAATGCGTAAAATCATCTCGAAATCTTGGATTTCGAAGCTTCAGGGGGTTGTAGGGCCGGTCAGGCCATGCCAAATTACGGGCTTTGCTCGGAATTTGCGTCTCATGAAATGGTTTACGCAAAATGCGTAAAATCATCTCGAAATCTTGGATTTCGAAGCTTCAGGGGGTTGTAGGGCCGGTCAGGCCCTGCCAAATTGCGGGCTTTGCCCGGA